>NZ_JBNPOQ010000014.1:0-87418 GCF_050315235.1 Bariatricus sp. SGI.019
ATATTACATTTCCGAATTGAAATATCATTTTATTTTTGATAGAATATAGATATTCTACGAATGAGGTGAAAGAATTATGGGACTTGCAATACCTATCGAAACAAGTGCGCGCCACATTCATCTGTGTCGCGAGGATTTTAATATATTATTTGGCGAAGACCGTGATCTGACATTTAAAGCCGAGTTAAGCCAGCCTGGACAATACGTCTGCAAAGAACGTGTTGCTGTCAGAGGTCCTAAGGGTTCCTTTGAAAAAGTTGCTGTGCTCGGTCCCTTTCGTAACGAAACGCAAGTAGAAATCTCCATGACAGATTCCCGCAAGCTTGGTATCCCCGGTGTCATCCGTCAGTCTGGTGACACAGCCGGTACTCCTGGCTGTGTCCTGGAAGGCCCGAACGGGAGCATCGAACTCGACCACGGTGTTATTGTTGCCAAGCGTCATATCCATATGACTCCTGTGCAGGCTATTCAGTTAAATGTCAAAGATAATGACGAAGTTTTCGTAATTATGGAGAGTTTCGAACGTTCATTAATTTTTGCTGATGTTGTTGTCCGTGTGAATCCGAATTTTGCACTGGCAATGCATGTTGACACCGACGAGGCCAACGCTTTTGCCAATGACAACCATCCAACCGGAGCATTGTTAAAACTCTTCGGCGGACGAACCTACAATCTTCAGAAATGGGCAGAAGAAGTTCAGAACGGCATCAATCGTTTTTAATCTGACGCCCGGTCACATCCATATGATAATCTTCTTTATAAATCAATTCTGACACCGGAACGATCTGATAGCCTTGTTCTTCTAAACCTGTCAGCAATTGTTCCAGTGCCTGTGCAGTATATTTTGCACCGTTATGACAGAGAATGATAGCACCGTTTTTTAGATCTTTATGGTTTAATACGGTGTCTATGATACTTTGTACTCCATAGTCTTTCCAATCCAAACTATCCACGGACCACTGAATCGGATAATATCCGCATTCCTGTGCAGTCCGAACCACCTCATCATCATAATCTCCATAAGGCGGACGGAAGAGCTGCATCTCCACTCCCGTCAGTTCTTTTACTCTCTCATGGACTTTCATGATCTCTTCTTTCTGCTCTTCTTTCGATAATTGCGACATATTCTTATGGTTCTCACTGTGATTTCCAAGATCATGCCCGGCTTCCTTTATTGCTTTGACATCCTCTGGATATTTTTCCACCCATCCGCCAGTCATAAAGAAAGTCACATGGACATTGTGTTTTTTTAAGATGTCCAGAATCTTCTGCGTATCTTCATCTCCCCAGGCCGCATCAAAGCTTAACGCTACTTTTTTCTCCGATGTCTCCACAGAATAGATAGGAAGCTCCCTTCCATTTACATTACTGGAAACGGTCGTGTAACTGGAAATATACTTGTAGGAACCTGACAGAGCAATAAGCAGTACCATTGCAAACACTCCGTAATTCTTCCATTTTCTCTTATTTTCTTCTTTCATAAATAAGACTCCAGCCATACATTTACTACTAATATATGTATCTGGATTTTGTCCTACCTCTTCAAATCTTTCTTATTCTCCCAAAAGAAAAAGGATGCACTTTTTCATAGCACATCCCCTTTTACATTGCATTAATGTTTAATATAAACATTGTAGAAAGTACAAGAACAAATCCCACTACATCAACCATCTGAAAGCTGGTCCCCAGAAATACTGCCGCCAAGATGGTAGCTGCAACTGGTTCCACACTGGACAGTAGTCCTGCATACACCGAACCAACACTTTTCAGTGCAGCAAGATAAAAGCAAAATGGTAAAATGGTTCCCATAATAACAATTGCGAAAAATCCAGCTATAACTATCCAGTCAATCTCTATCTCATATCTCCAGGGCCTTATCGCAATCATGAGAGTTGCTCCGCCCACAACCATAGCCCATGCGCAGATAATCTCAGCCGGGAATTTCTTAAGTAGCGGTCCTGGAAGCACACCATAAAAGCAAGTGGTAAGGGCCAGAATCATGCCTAGAATAATTCCTTTGGGAGAAATCGACAATTCATGGATATTGCCATGGGTTGCCACCAGGAAAATTCCCGATATGGAGCACAATACCGCTATGATTTCTTTCGTTTTGGGTGCCACTCTGTAAATCACCGCAAAATATAAAATCAAGATTGCCGGGTTCAGATATTGGAAAATAGTAGCTGTTCCAGCATTAGTCTCCTGCACTGCCGCAAAAAAAGAATACTGCATTCCCATCATTCCCAGAATGGAAAATGCTACTTGCCGGACTCCATCGCTCTTGTCCTTCCATACCTCAAACGGTTTTTCCTTTTTGATCAATACTGCATAAAGAAACAGAAGAATCCCAGCCGTCACTAATCGGTATGGAACCAGCCAGGTAGAAGTAATTCCTTTATGTTGGAACAAAAATTGTGCTATGGGGCTTGTTCCGCCCCATAGCAACCCTGCCGCAAATGCGGCGATAAAGCCTTTTTTTCTAGTCATTTGCGTTCAGCCATTCCTTCATTAGCTCAACATATCTGTCATTATCCTCTACGAAACACATATGACGACAGGTACGGAACAATTCCCATCTGGAATTCGGGATTCTGTCATACATATATTTTGCGATATATGGTGTACACAGATCATTACCGCCATTAATCACAAGTGTTGGCTCTTTGATATCTTTTAACTGTTCTGTAACATCGTAATCTTTCAATGTTCCCATAGGAGTATATTCATTCGGGCCCCATCCCACTACATAAGATTCTCCGCCTTTTTTCACCGGACGGCGCAGACATTCTGGTGAATCCTCTGTAACAGCTCCTGCTGCATGACGAAGCATATATTCCGTCTCTGCTGCCTGATATGCCGGATCACTGTAATCATTGGTAGATGTTGCTTTCTCAATTGCATCCTGCATCTCCTGCGGAAGTTCCTTAATCATACGATGCTGTTCAATTCCCCACATCCAGGAAGCCGGAAGTGTGCTGGAAAGAATCAGGCTCTTAAGTCCTTCTGGCTTATGATTACATACATAATCCAAAAGCAACATTCCACCCCAGGACTGTCCCAAAAGGTGCATCTCATCCAGTCCTAGATGTTCTCTTAAAGCAATCAACTCGTTAATCCATGTCTCTGCATTCCACAGATCCGGACGATTCTCTACATAAGATTCTCCACATCCAATCTGATCATACATGACAATCTGACGTCCATCTTCCTCTGCCAGTCTGTCTAACACTTCAAAATAATTGTGGGTAGATCCTGGCCCGCCATGTAATAATACCAATGGCTTCTTATCTCCAGTTTTCTTTCCTACAATACGATAATAAGTTTTGTACTCCAGGTATGGCATATAGCCTTCTTTAATCTCCATAGTTGAAAACCCCCTTTTTCTTCTTTCCCTATTATAATTAATTTATTTTCAAATAGCAATAGAGGGGATGGGGAATTTGCAAATTCCCCCATCCCCTCCTTCCTAAAAGGTGAGTTCCATCTTGGTTCCTTTTCCCACTTCGCTCTCTACGCGAATCTGTGCTCCATGCAGGATTGCACCGTGTTTTACAATTGACAGTCCCAGTCCGGTACCTCCGGTTTCTTTGGAATGGCTCTTGTCTACACGGTAGAAGCGCTCGAAGATTCGTTCCTGTTGGTCTGTCGGGATTCCAATACCCGTATCTGTGACAATAACTTTTTTGCCCTTTAAAGTACCGCCAACCCAGATACTGACTGAACCTCCCTTTTTATTGTATTTAATCGCATTTTCACAGATATTATAAATCATCTCATCAATGACCTGACGAACGCCACGGCAGATTACAGATTCTCCGGTCAGCTCAACATGGACATTTCTTTTCGTCGCCTGTGGTGCAAGCCGACTTACGATTTCTCGCGTAAGTGCATAAAGATCAACATCTTCTTTTTCAAGTTCTACACCGCCCTCATCCAGTTTAGACAACTTGATAATATCTTCTACCAGTGTGATCAATCGTTTTGCTTCATTATAAATGCGTTCTGAGAATTTATTCGTATCTTCTGGCCGTACCATGCCATTCATCATGATCTCGGCATACCCGGATATGGAAGTAAGCGGGGTCTTCAACTCGTGGGATACGTTTGCAGAAAATTCTTTTCGCATATTTGCAACTGCATCTTTGGTCTTGTTCTGCTCATCAATTCGTTCTAGTAACGGCGTCAGTTCCTCATACATCTCATGATCCAAAGGATTCTCAAGATTCAATTCATTAATCGGCCGTATCAGCCTGCCTACCTGTTGTCTGGATAATCCCCATGCAAATACCAGCATCAGGATTGCAATAATTCCGATTCCCGGCAATATCTTCATTGCCGTGTAAAATGCAGTATCCACACTTTTAGCCACACGTAAGATTGTGTGGTCAGGAAGCTGTTCTGCATAATAGAACATTTCCTGCCTCATAGTATCTGATTCTCTGACATCTTTTCCGATTCCGGACTTCATTGCCTCCTGAACTTCCGGCCGATTCTTATGATTCTCTAATTCCATCTTTCCCTGCTGAGAATCATATAAGATTTGTCCATCCTCATCAATCAGAGTCACTCTTGTACTCTTACGTACCGCATCCATCTCCTGCAGATAGTCTACACCGGATATTTCTATCGCTGCCCGGATATAATCTGCTTCCTGCTGAAGTTCATCTTCCATCACATTTACCGTCTGATGGTATATTACAAATGTTGTCATTGCATAAGCAATCAGAAGCGTTGTCGCAATGACCAGAATCATGCTCTTCTGTATTCGGTTCCTTAGTCTCACTGTTGTCATCCGCTCCTTCTCCAACATACTTTCACTCTGAATCATTATATCGACAGGGACAGTGACATCTATTCGCGCATACGATAACCCACACCACGGACTGTCTCTATTCTCTCTCCACTTTTCCCAAGCTTCTGACGCAGGGTCCTGACATGGACATCCACCGTTCTGGTCTCGCCATCAAAATCATAACCCCAGATTTCTTCCAGGAGAAGATCACGAGTCATCACAATATTAGAATTCTTCATCAGTCGCTTTAGCAATTCGTATTCCTTCAAAGTCAGATTCACAATCTCTCCCGACGCCGTTACTTCGTGTTTCTTGGTATCGATCTCAATATCTCCGACCTTAATAATATCCTGCAGCTCATTAGAACTTTTCTGACTCCTTCGAAGCACCGCTTTAATTCTGGAAATCAATTCCATCATACCAAACGGTTTCGTTACATAGTCATCTGCCCCCAGATCCAGTCCTTTCACTTTATCATATTCTGCTCCCTTCGCCGTCACCATGATTACAGGGATATCCCGTGTTTTCGGCGATGCTTTTAATCTTTTCAGCAACTCTATCCCATCTTCACCGGGAAGCATAATATCCATCAGAACAAGTTCCGGTGTCTCCAGCGCCAACGCTTCCAAAAATTCCTTTCCATCTTCAAAACCACGCGCTTTAAAGCCCGTGGTCTCTAATGTGTATACGACTAATTCTCGAATATTACTGTCATCCTCTACACAAAATATCATAAACTGTCTCCTTACGCTTTCTATACCTTACTCTCTTTATGAATTCCGGTAATAGAAAATTCTACCCACTCCGCAATGTTCGTGGCATGATCTGCGATTCGTTCCAGATATTTGGCCACCATGATAAGGTCTATAACCTTTACTCCCTGGTTACCCTTATTCTCGGCAATGAATTCCACCAGCTCCTGCTTATTTTCCTCGAACATCTTATCAACTTCATCATCTGCTTCCATGACATTTCTTGAAAGCTCGAGATTCTTCTCTACATAAGCAGTCACACTGTCTCTGACCATCTTAGCTGCTGCTTCAGACATCTGACCGATTCTTGGTATCTCCGTCGGCTCAACCCTTCCTTCAGAAATAATGATTTCCGCAATATCGGATGCCTGATCTCCGATTCGTTCCATATCGGTGATCATCTTTAGCGCTGCCGAAATCTGTCGAAGATCTCTGGCTACCGGCTGCTGCTGTAGTAACAGCTTCAGACACAGACGTTCAATATCCTTCTCCATCTGGTCAATCTCTTCATCTGCCTCGCGTACTTCTCTTGCCTGCTCAATATCACCTTTCTGTAATGCCGTGGTTGCACGGTTAATGGCAACTTCACATAACTCTCCCATGTGGATCAACTGTTCATTCAGATGCTGCAGCTGCATATCAAACTTATTACGCATATCTTAACCAAACCTCCCTGTAATATAATCCTCTGTTCTCTTATCTGCCGGTATGGAGAATAATTTTTCAGTATCATTGTATTCTATAACTTCTCCTAACAAAAAGAAGGCTGTATTGTCAGATACACGCACTGCCTGCTGCATGTTATGTGTGACCATGACAATAGTATAATCTTTTTTCAGTTCCATCGCAAGGTCTTCAATCTTGGAAGTTGAGATGGGGTCAAGCGCGGATGTCGGCTCATCCATCAGCAGCACTTCCGGCTGTACTGCAAGCGCTCTTGCAATGCAAAGTCTCTGCTGCTGTCCGCCAGACATTCCAAGCGCACTGGTCTTCAGACGGTCTTTGCATTCATCCCAGATTGCCGCATCGCGCAGAGATTTTTCTACAATCTCATCCAGTTTAGATTTTGAATGAATTCCGTGTGTTCTTGGGCCATAAGCGATATTATCATAGATACTCATTGGAAATGGATTTGGTTTTTGAAAAACCATTCCTACCCTTTTTCTCAACAGATTCACATCTATATCTTTGAAAATATCCTGACCATCCAGAAGAATCTCCCCTTCAATACGACATCCCTCTACCAGATCATTCATTCGGTTAATGGATTTCAGCAAAGTGGATTTTCCGCATCCGGAAGGGCCGATAAATGCAGTAATCTTATTTGCTTCAATCTCAAGATTAACATTTTTCAAAGCATGAAAATCACTGTAATACAGCTCCATATTTTTTATGCTAATTTTACTCATGACAATTCCTCTCTATACTTTCGTTAATTTCTTCGCCACAACGCTAGACAATGTATTGATTCCAACCACTAACACCAGCAGGATAACGGCTGTTGCATAAGCCTGATCCATGTATAATCCTTCACTGGCAAGATTATACATATGTACTGCCAGTGTTCTTCCTGAACTCATGACACTCTTTGGGAAATCAGCTACCGTTCCAGCAGTATAAATCAGCGCCGCCGTCTCACCTACGATTCTTCCGATTGCCAGGATCACACCTGCCAGAATACCCGGCACTGCTGAAGGCAATACAATCCGGAACACTGTACGAAGTTTGCCGGCGCCAAGTCCAAAACTTCCTTCCCGATAAGAATCCGGCACTGCCTTCAGGGCCTCTTCTGTACTTCTCATGATCAGTGGAAGTACCATAATAGACAGGGTAAATGCACCCGCCAGAATGGAGAATCCCCATCCACATGTCGTAACAAAGAACAACATTCCGAACAGACCATAGACAATAGAAGGAATTCCCTGCAAAGTCTCTGTAGTCAATCGGATTATTTCTACAAATTTATTTCCTCGCTTTGCATATTCCACCAAAAATATCGCAGAAAAAATTCCAAATGGTACTGCTATCACCAGCGATAAAAACGTCATAATAATCGTATTAATCAGCGCTGGCATTAAGGATGCGTTTTCAGAAGTATAATTCATTGAAAACAAGGAGGGGTTTATATATGGCACTCCATGGATCAAAATATATGCAATCAAGAAAATCAACACCGTAAATGTCAGGATTGCAGAAAGCATTACCAGAAGCATTACAACAAAGGAACCTGGTGTCCTTTTGTATGATTTCATTTTTTGCTTAAATGTAACTTCATTACTACTCATGATCGTTCCTCCTGTTTAATAGTGCTACACAGAAATTAATGATCAGTATAAATACGAACAACACCACACCTGTTGCTATCAGTGCTTCTCTGTGAAGACCGGCTGCATATCCCATCTCGATAACAATGTTCGCTGTCAGTGTCCTGACTCCTTTAAATATACCCGCCGGCATTCTTGCCTGATTTCCTGCTACCATGATCACGGCCATCGTCTCACCGATCGCACGGCCTACTCCCAGCACAATTGCTGCAACCACGCCAGACTTTGCAGCAGGAAGAACAACTTTAAAGATTGCTCTCTCATGTGTTGCCCCCAGGGCGACTGCGCCTTCATAATACTGTGACGGCACTGCCCGAAGAGAGGATTCTGTCAACCCTATGATGGTAGGAAGAATCATCATTCCAAGCAGAAGAGATGCGGTAAGAATACTGCTTCCATTTCCAGCAGATCTTAAGATTCCCATCTCTTTTAAACTCCTTCCTATATTGCGAATCAATGGAACTAATACTACAAGTCCAAAGAATCCATATACAACCGACGGAATTCCAGCCAGCAATTCTGTCGCCGTTTTCAACGGTTTATAGATCTGCTTTGGACAATAAAATGCCATAAACGCCGCTGTTAAAATACCAATCGGCACGCCAAATACAATCGCACCTGCCGTTACATAGAGGCTTCCGACAATCATCGGAAGGATTCCATATATGTCATTATTCGGTTTCCATATCTCTCCAGTCAGAAATTTGCCAAATCCGATCTCTTTCATTGCAGGGATACCATTTGCAAATAAAAACACACAAATGAGAGCTACCGCCAACACCGAAGCGCAGGCGGCAATGAAGAACACTCCCTGCATGAATTTTTCAGTCCATGCTTTCGATTTCATATTATTCTAATACCTCATCCCATGTAAGAGCTTCACCTGTGTAGATTGCTTTTACCTGATCACTTGTCAGCTCATCTGTCGTATTATTTTTATTTACGATAACTGCGATACCATCTGTTGCAATTACCTGTGGTACGAGACCTGCACTTAATTCTTCGTCTTTCAGTTCACGAGATGCCATACCGATGTCATAGCTTCCATCAATAGTAGATGTCATACCTGTTGTAGAATCTGTTGTCTGAAGTTCAATCTCAGCATTTGCATTTACTTCTTTGTAAGCTTCGATTAATTTTTCCATTACAGGAGATACAGATGAAGATCCACCAACAACAGCTTTTCCTGAAGGAGCTGTTCCTGCATATGGCTCAGCGTCATCAGAAGCAATGTAACCATTATCAGAAATAACCTGCTGTCCTTCTTTACTCATGATAAATGTAATGAAATCATTTGCAACTTCGTTGTCCATTCCTTCTTTTGTGGCAATGTTAAATGGTCTTGATACTTTGTATTCACCGCTCTTAACATTCTCTGCTGTTGCTTCTGCTCCATCAATCTTTACTGCCTTGACACTGTCATCAAGAGAACCAAGTGATACATAACCAATCGCATAATCATCTCCAGCTACGATTGTCAGCATAACAGATGTACTGTTCGTAATCTGAGCTTCCTCGGTTGTCATATCAATCTTCTCGCCAGATTCATCCTTCTCTTCAATTCCGAACAATTCAATAAATGCTCCTCTTGTACCAGATCCATCTTCTCTTGATACGATTGTGATATCCATAGAAGGATCCCAATCTCCACCTTCTGCTGTCTCTTCTGTAGCTACATCCTCTCCCTCTGCAGAAGAATCTGCATCAGAACTTCCACAACCAACTGCAAGACTTGCAATCATACCAACTGTTGCTAATACTGCAATAAACTTTTTCAATTTCATATTCAATTTCTCCTTTGATTTTGCTTTTTGTTTTCTTCACAGTTGTTATCATAAAGGCGCAATGTAAAATCTGAAATCTCAGGAATGTAAAATAAATGTTAAATTGGGGACGTAGTATTTTGCAAAAATACTACGTCCCCAATTGCAAAATGTGGTGTACCCAAATGAAAAATGCCCTGTACCCATTTAGTTCTCTAAGTCCGTTATTCCTTTTTCTGTATACAAATCTTTGATGTTCACTGTTTTCGTAACATCTGCGAAGTGTATTTTTATCTCTTCATTTCCGGTTAAATCTATGGTTCCCTTACCGTCAGAATCTAAGATGGTATCTTCATCAATGAAGGTAAATCTGTAATATCCTCCTGTACGAACTGGTTCCTTGAATGGGCTCACACGATATTTTATAATTTCAAGCCATTCTTCCTCTCCAACACTGATAACACCTGCACTAATATATATTTTTTCATTCTGCGGCAGGAACCCAAGTGTTACTATGTTTCCCACTTTCTCATAAGTAATTCTTACGTCACTATAATCTGCGGTCCTTCCATATTCGTAATATGCTTCATATACACCAAATAAAACGGCGCATATCATGGCTGTCACCATCACGGCAGCGAAAATCTTATGCAGATTAACTTTTCGTACTTTAAGCAATGGCTGAATCTCTTTTTTTCTTTTCTCTATCTCGTCTTTCGCTAACTTATCTGTGACAATTTCTTTTCGCATCTCCTCCAGGTATCTACGGCATTCTCTGCAACCTTCCAGATGTTCTTCAATTGCCTGGTTGCTTTCTTCACTTGTTAATCCGTCGATATAGCTTGGTAATAAATCCCGGATAATTTCACATTTCATTCTTTTTTCCACCCTTTCACAATTTTCTGTTTTGCACGATAGAATGTCACTCGCGCCCAGTTTTCATTTTTTCCAAATAATTCCGCGATCTCTTTAAAAGAGAATGCTCCTGTAATTCGAAGCAGTACCACTTCTTTTGAAATTTCATCCAGAATGTGCACCTTCTGAAATAATTCCATCTTTTCTTCTTTCAGGCAAAACTTTTCATCCAAAGATTCATTACCAGAATGCATTTCTTCTAGAAGCGAGGTTGTTCCTTTCTTCTTTCTGCGTTCCAGTTCCCTGTACCACAAATGCTTTGCAATCTGGCACAGCCAAGTTGACACTTTACAGGTTCCATCATATTTCTTTGACGACCGGACTGCCTGATAAAATGTTTCCTGCGTCAACTCTTCTGCCGTATCCTCTTCATGGCATAAAGATAAAAGGAACTTGTACACTAACTCGGCATGCTCTTGATATATGGAATCCATATCCAGCATTCTCTCACCTCCTTGTTATACCTATATATCCAAAAATAAGAAATTTCGTTACACACTTCAAATAAATTATTTACATAGTTAAATGCAACGCAATTCTGGCTTTTCTTTTCTATTTTAGCATGCTATAATCCTATTGAAATTCTAAAATAATATCTGGCATCTGATATGTACCTTACGTGGATACACCATGATGCTATAAAGAGAGGATTATAGATTATGTGGATTGCAGACCATTGGAAAGATTACGAAGTAATAGATTGCAGTAAGGGTGAAAAACTTGAACGCTGGGGACAGTATATTCTGGTTCGTCCGGACCCGCAGGTCATCTGGGACACTCCGAAGACCGAACACGGCTGGAAGCATATGAACGGACATTATCACCGCAGTAAGAAGGGCGGCGGAGAATGGGAATTCTTTCATCTGCCGGAGCAGTGGCAGATTCACTATGGTGATCTGACTTTTAATCTGAAGCCATTTAGCTTTAAACATACCGGATTGTTTCCGGAGCAGGCAGCGAACTGGGACTGGTTTTCAGAGAAGATTCGAAATGCAGGCCGTCCGATCAAGGTATTGAATCTATTCGCTTACACTGGAGGCGCTACGTTGGCGGCAGCGGCAACAGGTGCAAGTGTGACACATGTAGATGCCTCAAAAGGAATGGTTGCATGGGCAAAGGAAAATGCTGCTTCTTCTGGCCTTTCTGACAAACCGATTCGCTGGCTGGTAGATGACTGTGTAAAGTTTGTAGAACGTGAGATTCGAAGAGGCAATCATTATGATGCAATCATCATGGATCCTCCATCTTATGGCCGCGGTCCAAAAGGCGAGATCTGGAAGATCGAAGATGCTATTCATCCGCTGATTAAATTATGTACACAGATTCTGTCAGATCAGCCACTGTTCTTTCTGGTCAATTCCTATACGACAGGACTTGCACCGGCGGTTCTTACTTATATGTTAGGGACAGAATTAAAACAATTCCATGGAACCGTAGATTCTCAGGAAATTGGGCTTCCGGTCACTCACTCAGGTCTGGTTCTTCCCTGTGGAGCTTCCGGCCGCTGGGAAGCACGCTAATCAAAGCTTAGGAATTGGATTCCACAAATATAAAAGGCAGCTACCTTTGTCATGGTCATCGATCAGACATTGGCATCTGCCTTTTTATTCTACTTTATATTAATCATTCTTTTTCTACTTTTCAATTTTTCCAAGATTCCGATCACACCCAGAAGTGTATCACATGTTCCATACAGAAGAGCGTCGATTTCTGGTGTCGGAGCTACAAGATCCGGTATCATGATTGGCTTCATGCCAGCTGCATATGCGGCACGGATACCTGCCGGTGCATCTTCCAGCGCAATACAGTTCACAGGATCTGCACCAATGCTGTCACAAGCTTTCAGGTAGATCTCGGGATCCGGTTTTGCATGCTGCACCATATCCCCAAAGACTCCAGCATCAAAAAAATCATATATCTTAGCCGCTTTCAGATTTTTTAAGGCATACTCTTTCCGAGAAGAAGTTGCTATCGCCATTCGATACCCATTCACCTTCCCATATTCCAGCAATTTTCTTGCACCGTTCTTCATAGGAAGACCTTCTTCATTTACTATCTTATAGAACCAGATTCTTGCCTGCTTTGCAAACTCCTCGCACGGGAAATCCTCCGCAATTGTATTGCGAAAATAATGATTTCTTCCTGCCAGATTCATCCCCAACGTATGGTATATCGTCTCTCCCATATGTTCCAGTCCGAGCTGATTGCCGGCTTCTTCCCAGGAACGCTGTACAATTCGCTCAGAATCAAACAGAAGACCATCCATATCAAACACAATTGCTTCTATCATAGATCCGTCATCCATCAGAACTCTATGCCACGTCCAAGGGCATCTTTCAGATAACTTGATACATCTTCCAGCTTACGGATAATTTCCATCTTCTCTTCCCACTCGTCGCCTTCCATATCCTTATTCACCAGACATTGCTGAATATGCTTTACTTCTTTAATCAGTTCTTCTGTCATAGGAATACCCCCTTTTGCTCAACGTGATCTGTCATCATTTACATTTATAGTATACCATACTTTTCTACTTATTGCCCGTTCATTTCCTTACAAAATACATATCGTGGCAAACCGCCGTATTTTTCAGTCTCAAGCAAAATCTTGTAGCCTAATTTCAGAAAATTATTCACACTATATCTGTTTTCCGGATGGGCAGTTCCCATTAGATAACGATATCCTTGCTGCAATACGATATCTTCTCCTGCTGACATCAGCTGTCTCTGAATTCCTCTTCCTGTATATTCTGGAAGTACCGCTGCCGATTCCATATGTGCGACCATCAAGCTTTCCTGTTTTGTCAGATTCAAGTATTCTCCCAGATTATCTTTGGCGTCTTTCGGATAACGAACCAAAAGAAATCCTGCTGTCTTTTTGTCTATCAGCGCTTTTAATACAAAACCTTCTTGGTCTATATGTCTTCTTACATAAGCTTCATCATCCATGCTGTACCACTTTGCATCCTCGACCAGCCGACTGGCCGTTGTCATAATCTTCATAATCTCTGGAACATCCGCCTGTTCTGCATAACGGATTTGAATTGTCTGCTCCATCCTCTTCTCTCCTCTAAATCTCATCTCCTATAAGTACCAGCATATCTCCCTCCACAATCCGGCTCTCTCCTGTGGGTGCAAAAGAATGTCCCTTACGTTTTATCAAAACAATTCTTGAATGTGGAAGTTCCAGTTCATTCAACTGCCGGTTGTTCCACTTATGTTTCTTGTCGACATAGACCTCTTTCATTGCAATTGGCCGGGACCCCTGATATTCAACGGCACTCATAATTAATATATCTTCTTCCTCCAGAATTGTACTTCCCCTTGGAATGACCTGCTCTTCTCCTCTTCGGATATATGCAATCCGCATCTGTGGCGGCAATATTATACTCTGTATCTGCCGGCCGATCCATTCATGCCCTTTTTCAAGCGTCAAGGCTACAAACTGCAGTGAAGATTCTTCCGCATAATCATTGAATGTCTTCATGACATCCTGACTGTTGTCGATCATATGCAATCTTCTGGATATCAAAGGAAGTAATGAACCCTGTACTCCAATTGAGAGAAGTACTACACAGAATACAATATGAAACACATCATTCTTCGTATATGCATCATCCACCGTTACCATAATTGCAAATACGATAGAGGCCGCACCTCGAAGCCCTGCCCAGGAAACGACTGACTGCTGAGAGAGATTAGAGCGAAAAACCGATAACAATGGGCATACTGCCAATGGTCTTGCAATAAACGTAAGAAATAGGAATATTGCAATTGCCGGGAGCAGAATTGATGGCATTTGTGATGGAAATGCAAGTAACCCCATCAAAAAGAATACCAGCATCTGCATCAATCCTGTTGCACCGTCAAAGAAATGTACCATTCGTTTTTTATCCGGAAGGGTTACATTTCCCAACACAAGTCCCACAATGTAAGTACTTAGATAACCATTTCCGCCGAGTAAAGACGGAAATGTATACGCCATCAATGCAATCGCAACCACAAATATCGTGTCAAAACCAGAAGTTTCAAAATCAATGTGTCGAATCGCCCACATACCAATCCAGGCAATCAACATCCCTACAATCAGTCCCACTAAGACTTGCTGCAGCACTGTTGTCATAATACTTACCGGCGTACCGCTCTCTCCACGCATCACAGATAGAATAAGCACCGTCAACATATATGCCCACGGATCATTACTTCCACTTTCCAACTCAAGAAGAGAGGCTGTTCCATATTTTAAATTCAATTGCTTGGATCGCAGCACCGAGAATACTGAAGCTGCATCAGTAGAACTCAAGACCGCTCCAATCAGAAGACTCTCCAGCCATTCGAAATGAAGCATATGATAACAGAATACTCCGACAAGAAATGCTGTTATAACAACACCCAAAGAAGACAACATAAGAGCTTTTGGTGCAACTACCCTTGCCTCTTTCCAATTGGTGCCAAACCCACCATAGAACATAATAAAAATCAACGCGATCGTACACACCCGCTCTACCAAAACAAAATCATCAAAATGTATCTTAAAGATTCCATCCGAGCCAAAAGCAACTCCAAGCAAAATAAACGCCAGAAGCACGGGAACCCCCATTCTATTCGATAATTTGTTACATAATACACATGTCACAATCACAATGGACACAAGCGCAAGTAATATAAGCATTCAGCCACCTCCATCCTTATTTTAACATATATAATATCAGAAAGAAATCCAATTTTACTCCTCTGATGATTTATGTTAGAATAAGGTACATGATGAGAAAGAGAGGTACTTTACATGAAATTAATGATTGCATCAGATATTCATGGTTCCGCATATTATTGTAAAAAAATGATAGAAGCTTACCAGAAAGAACAGGCAGACAAATTATTGCTGTTGGGGGATATTCTATATCATGGTCCCAGAAATGATCTGCCGAAGGATTATAATCCAAAAGAAGTAATTGCTATGCTGAATCCTTTGAAGCAAGAATTATTGTGCGTTCGGGGTAATTGTGATACCGAAGTGGATCAGATGGTTCTGGAATTTCCGATTCTGGCTGACTATTGCTTTCTGGAATTAGACGGACAGACAATCTTCGCCACACACGGGCACCATTTCAATCCACAGAATCCGCCGATGTTAAAAGACGGGGATATCTTGCTGAATGGTCACACTCATATTCCGGCTAACCAGAACATGGGCGATTATATCTATATGAATCCTGGCTCTGTATCCATTCCAAAAGGAAACTCCGCCCATGGATACATGATCTATGACGGAGCTTTTATCTGGAAAGATCTGGATGGTAATATCATCCCTGTCTAGGTTCCTCACATTCGACTAAATGTCTTGTTCTTTTACTGCTTTTTCGTAATAAGAGAGAGTATTGCGATCAAAGCACACCATCTGCACTACTTCGATTTCCGGATGCTCTGTGCAAAAGTTGCGGATGGTACTTACCGCAATCGGTGCCGCTTTTTCTAACGGGAAACCATAGATTCCTGTACTGATTGACGGAAATGCAATACTTTTACATCCAGCATCGACTGCCAGTTTCAGACAATTTTCATAACAATTATAGAGCAATCTCTCTTCGTTATGCTGTCCACCATGCCAGACTGGCCCCGGCGTATGAATCACGTATCTGGCCGGAAGCCGGTAGCCCTTTGTAATCTTGGCTTCTCCCGTCTTACATCCACCCAGAGTCCGGCATTCTTTTAAAAGCTCTGGGCCAGCCGCCCTGTGAATTGCTCCATCTACGCCGCCTCCGCCAAGCAGAGACGTATTCGCCGCATTTGCGATTGCATCACAGGTACTCTTGGTAATATCTCCTAACACTACTTGCAACTTCATTTTCTATCATCTCCTACTATTGTTTTCCGGTTTCTTATGCCTTCTTATGAAAGATCTTCTTATGTAAATCCTGCATTCCACCAACCAACATCGTCAGATAACGAAGCACCGGTTCTGTTGCAATTGAAAATACCACAAACAGCATGATACATTTCGTAGACATTCCTGTAATTGCAAATAAATCTGGCAGGAATATGCTGCAGGCCAGCAACCCGATGACGCAGCCTACCCATATCACAATTCGAAATACATTAAACGGTTGACAGATTCTATACAGAATCATAAATCCGACAATTGCAAGCAGCATCGTAGCTGCTGTTGAGATGTCGGTTGCACCTACTGCAAAGATCTGCCCAAATACTACCAGAGAACCTACTGCCAGAACATCCGTAAGAGCCGCCGGCAATGCCTTTAGAATTACATTTGGCAAAAAATGACCTTTAATAAGATCCTTATTCGGCTGCAATGCCAGGAAGAACGCAGGAACTCCTATCGTAAACATACTGATCAAAGATACCTGCGAAGGTTCCAGCGGATAAGTAATCATAAATACCACGGAGAACAAGGACAGCAGGAAAGAGAAGATATTCTTCACAAGGAACAGTGTTGCTGAACGCTGAATATTATTAACCACACGTCTTCCTTCCAACACAACGGATGGCATACAGGAAAAATCCGACTCTAACAATACCACCTGAGATGCCTGTGCTGCCGCATCGCTTCCTGACGCCATAGCCACACTACAGTCCGCATCCTTAAGTGCAAGTACATCATTGACTCCATCGCCAGTCATTGCGACTGTCTTGCCCTGCTTCTTTAAAGCCTGTACAAACTGCCGCTTCTGTGCAGGAGTTACCCGTCCGAATACCGTATATTTTGCGACCGCACGCTCCACATCTTCATCTGTTGTAAGCGTTGTTGCATCTATATATTCCTCTGCATTCTCAATACCTGCTTCTTTTGCAACTTCAGATACTGTCATAGGATTATCTCCAGAGATGACCTTTACTTCCACTCCCTGCTCTGCAAAGTAGGCAAATGTCTCTGGTGCTTCCTTTCGAATCGGGTTGGCAAGAAGAATATACCCCAGCGGGAGAACCTTCTCTGTCAACTTCGTTCCTTCCAGCGTTCCTTCATATGTTCCGAAAACCAACACACGATAGCCACGCTTTGCATAAGTCTGAATCTCCAGCCGATAAGTCTCATAGTCCTCACGCAGCACAAACTCTGGCGCTCCCAGTACGTAAGATTTTTCCTCAAACACGACTCCACTGTATTTCGTCGCAGATGTGAATGGAATTGTACGAACTGCAACAGCTCCGGTTCCATCTTTAAAATATTCTTTCAGCGCTTCCATCGTACTGTTATCACTGCCCATGGCCTTGACAAAGTCTCCGACCAATTTTTCCAGTTCTGGTGTTGTCTCCTTATCATATAATTGGGTCGGAACCAACTTCTTCACACTCATCGAATTCTCTGTAATAGTTCCTGTCTTATCTACACACAGGACATTTACACGAGCCAGTGTCTCAATACTTTTCATATCATGAAGCAGCACCTTCTTCTTCGCCAGACGCATAGCACTTACAGCCAGAGCAACACTGGCCAAAAGATACAATCCTTCCGGAATCATGCCAATCACTGCCGCTACCATGGAAGTTATGCTATTGCGGAATGTCTCTCCATTAAAGAAGAATCCCTGAACGAACAACACAATTCCAATTGGAATCAGTGCCACCCCCACACACTTGACCAGTTTATCCAATGAACGAATCATCTCCGACTGTTCGCCCTTTTGCATCGCTTTCGCTTCCAACGTCAATTTTGAAATATAAGAATCCACTCCTACTGCTTCCAGCCGGGCATGGCATTGTCCGGCTACCACAAAGCTCCCGGACATCAGATGCTCTCCGCATCTCTTGATAATCTCGTCCGATTCGCCGGTAAGCAAAGCCTCATTAACCCGCACTTCTCCTTCCACAACGACTGCATCTGCGCAGATCTGGTTGCCACTTTTAAATAGAACAATATCGTCCAACACTAATTCTTCCGAATCCACAACTGATTCTTTACCCTCACGTACCACACTGGCATGCGGTGCATTCAGCATATTCAACTTTGCCAATACATTCTTCGACCGGATCTCCTGAATAATACCTATTAAAGTATTAATGATGATCACCGGTAAAAACGTAAGATTCCGAAAAGAACCCACCAGGCAGAGTAGTATTGCCAGCACCAGAAATATCAAGTTAAAATATGTAAATACATTCTCATGTATAATTTCCTTAGTAGTCTGCGCCGGAGGATCTACGGACAGATTCGACCAGCCTCCATCTCTGTGCTCCTGTACCTGCCTGTTTGTAAGGCCTTCTGTATATACCGGCTGGTAACGAGTCACCGGAGTTCGTTCTACTTCATAATCATATTCCCTTTCCTGTACTTCCTGTCTAGACTTCCACTTCATATAATGGCCTCCTCACATGTATGTTAATAATTATACGCCAGGGAAATAGAGAATTCTATAAACATATTCTTAAAAATGTATTATGCTCCTCACTTCTTCCATCTTCGCCACCGTCTCAGGATTGGAATATGGGATTCTATTGATCAGGCGGTCTACATAGTTTTGTTCTCTTATGATCTGAAATGTCGCTTCGTAATTGATATCAAAAAAATATGCCAGATAAGATACCCAGTAATCCATCTTTGTTTTTCTGGTCTGAGAAAGAATAGATTCTTTTCTATAAACTTGTTCCATGACTTCTGGACTGATCTTCGTCTTTCCTACTTCTTCAGCAGAGACTCCCAGCATGGTCTCAATTGGATCTTCCAGTTTGACACGGCAATTATCAAGCTTATCTGCATCCCGGATAATACGGGCATGCATAAGTTCTCGGGAATCTTCGATTCCTTCCAGCTTATAATCACTATGTTTTGCAATAGCCGTCCTTATAATAGAATCCCACGTATTATCCTGCACAAACTGACGAATCATTCCTTCTTCGAACAATATCTGCACACCAAAACTGGCGTGGTCCATGGTATTCGGTTCAAAACTGTTGTATC
The DNA here is from genome assembly GCF_050315235.1 of Bariatricus sp. SGI.019. NCBI lineage: Bacteria > Bacillati > Bacillota > Clostridia > Lachnospirales > Lachnospiraceae > Bariatricus > Bariatricus sp. SGI.019. The sequence continues at coordinate 19,460 of NZ_JBNPOQ010000014.1, forward strand.
GTTTCAACTGTTCGAATCTTCCGATATCGTGTAGCAAGCCTATCAGTTGTGCCAACTGCCTATCTTCTTCTGGCAGTCCCATTCTCTGGGTAATCTGGCGACTACATTCTACCACGCCATATGTGTGCACAATCTTCAACCGTATCTTGTCATCGTCCCTGTCATAATGGTTCAGATAACATTCAAACTGCTTTTTTGCATATTGTAAATCCATCATGTTTCTCTACCCTCTTCTGTATCATTAATATGACAACATAGTAATTAATAATTCTCAACAGTGATTCTTGGTTACCTGCAAATAACTTGCAAAAAACGTTCCCCGTATTTTTGTAGTTTGAATTCTCCCACTCCACTGATTCGCAGCATTTCTTCAAGATTCGCAGGATGCGCAGCACTCATTAAGGCAAGTGTTTTATCCGAGAAGATCATATATGGAGGCACCTTTTCTTCCTCGGCAATCTCCCGGCGGAGCACACGAAGAGTTTCAAAGAGCTCCAGATCCTTTTCCGAAAGCATAGCAGCAGCTCCGGCTTTTTTCCTGCTTCCCCTCTTCTGCTTTCTTCCTGACACTTCTTCTTGTTCTTTTTCTTTTGCAAGTTTCATCACAAGTGTACGATTATTTTGCTGGAATTCGGCTGACTTCCTCGTCGTCTGAATGACCGGATACTGGTCACCGGACAATTCCAGATACCCCTGATACATTAATTCCTGTATGATCTGTCTGAGTCTTGCCACTGTTATCTGTGACAAAGTTCCATACTCCGGATTCTGATTCAATCCTTTGGAGAGAATCTTCTGATTCTTCGCGCCACGCAGAATATCAATAATTGTAGAAACACCATAGTTCATTCGATTTGCATCCATACAATGAATAATGGCTCTTGCCTCATTGGTAATATCAACCTCTTCAAACTGAGTCATACAATTCAGACAGTTTCCACAATACCCCGAACTATTCTCTCCAAAATACTTCAATATATAATGGCGCAGGCACTCGGAGGTAAAACAATAGAACGTCATCTGCTTCAAACGCTCAATATCCCGTTCTTTTACAAGCTGGCGTGTGAATTCGTCTAACTCTTCATTATCTTCTCCATTTTCTATAAAAAAACGATTCGTACGCACATCCATGGGTTCATAATAGAGGATGCATTCCGCCGGTTCTCCATCTCTGCCGGCTCGTCCCGCCTCCTGATAATAGCTCTCCATATTCTTCGGCATATTATAATGAATCACAAAGCGCACATCCGACTTATCAATCCCCATACCAAATGCATTGGTTGCCACCATAATCTGACGTCTGTCATAGATAAAGTCTTCCTGATTCTCTTTTCGTTCCTCATCACTTAATCCGGCATGATATCTCGTAACGGAAAATCCTTCCTTTCTCAATCTATAGCAAATGTCTTCCACATTTTTTCTGGTAAGGCAGTAGATGATCCCACTGCTTCCCGAGAACTTTTTCTCCCTGTCTTTCAGATAATGTACCAGTTCTTTGTACTTATCTACCGGCTTTTTTACTGCAAAATGCAGATTCTCTCTGTCAAATCCAGTCGTCATCACGTATGGATTCTGCAACTCTAGAATATCCATAATGTCATCACGTACATCTTCTGTTGCAGTTGCCGTATAAGCTCCAACCACAGGACGATATGGCAGTTTCTTTAGAAATTCCATAATCTTCAGATAACTGGGGCGGAAGTCTTGCCCCCACTGAGAGACACAATGTGCTTCATCCACTGCCAGGAAGGAGATATGCACATTTTCAGATAACGCAAACTCAAGAAATCCTTCCGTCTCCAATCGTTCCGGTGCTACATAGATAATCTTATAACGACCTTCTTTTGCCAGGCGAAGCGCTTTCACGTATTGTCCCATTGTCAGCGAACTGTTCAAAAACGCCGCATGGACTCCTGCCTGATTCAGTGCTCCGACCTGATCCTTCATCAGTGAGATCAAAGGAGAGATGACCAGGGTAATGCCTTCCATCATAAGTGCTGGGATCTGAAAGCACATCGACTTTCCAGCTCCCGTAGGCATAATTCCTAAAACATCCCGTCCCTTCAGGACAGAATCAATCAATGGGCGCTGCCCCTCACGGAACGTGTCATATCCAAAATATTGCTTTAATATATCTATCGGTTCCATTTTCTTTTATTCATTCTCCTTTTGACTATTTCCTCCAATTCCAGTATAATGCCCCATAGGTATATGTTCAAAGGAGGCGAAATCATCATGAATATGAACTTCAATCAGATTGCAATGATTCAAAAAATAAAAAGCTGTATTGACCGTTTCCGCGCCAACCATCCCAAATTTCCTTTATTTATAAACGCAGTATCCAGGGAAGCTCTGATGGAAGGAACAGTGATTGAGATCACAGTCACAACACCAGAGGGAAAGAATTATTGCTCAAATATCAAGTTAAAACAAGACGATATGGAGCTTGTTGAAACTTTGAAAAGCATGAATCTGAATCAACCATAAGCTTTGACAGAAAGATGGCAAGTAATCATTACGATTCACCTGCCATCTCTTTTTATTCCAGACTTGCAAAAAACAATTCATAGAAGTCATCTTCACTTTCCAACATCGGTGAATTCTCTCCGCCTCCATTGGTACTTCTTTTCATAGAAGCATGAAATTCCTCCCCGGCGCTGATCAGTTCCATCTCATAGATCTCATATCCCAATTCCCTGCATGTCCTGCAAAATGCAGCTACCGGATCTGATTCTGTCCGCGTTGCAAGCAATTGCTTTTTAAGTTTCTCATCTTTCAGAGCACGATTCTGTAATTCATCCAGCATTCCTACAATATCTGCCATAACCATCCTCCTATACACTTCTTATGAACTTACTCTACTCCATTTTTCGCACAGATATCTTTCAGACAGCATTTCTCACAATACGGCTTGGTTCGTGCCGTACAGACATCACGCCCATGGTATACCAGACGATGACAGAAGTCACTGCCTTCTTCCGGCGGAATGATCTTCCAGAGTGCCATCTCTACCTTTTTCGGTTCTTTTATTCCATCTACAAGACCGATTCGATTTACCAGACGGATACAATGTGTATCTGTTACAATTGCAGGCTCACCAAACACATCTCCCATGATAAGGTTCGCACTCTTTCTTCCTACACCTGGCAGCTTAAGCAATGCGTTAAAGTCTTTCGGGACTTTCCCGCCGTACTCTTCTTTCAGCATCTTCATACAGGCACTGATATCTCTCGCCTTACTTTTTCCCAATCCACAGGGTCTTACAATCTTCTCGATATCCTCAACATCTGCCGCAGCCAGTGCATCTATATCCGGATATTTCTCATACAATCCTTCTACCACGACATTGACCCGGGCATCCGTACATTGAGCCGCAAGACGGACACTGACCAGAAGCTTCCATGCCTGATCATAATCCAGAGTACATCCCGCATCCGGATATTCTTTTTTCAAACGTTCGATAACTTCCAGTGCCAATTCTGCTTTTGTCATATTTCCTCCTAATTTATAAATGCATTCTTAGATCTCTATCAGTTCGTATTCCTGTGTTCCAAGTCCAATCTTCTCTGCATGTTCCAGACACACCTTCCAGTTTGTAGTCGGTGCAGAATCAATAAAATGATCATGATGCACATGCGGCATCTGATCCAGCTGACTTCCGGCAATCACCGGCATCCGATTCACTGCATCTGCACAGGCACGATCCAGCGCTACTGGGTCAAAGGATGCGAACATTCCTACATCCGGCACGATTGGAATATCATTTTCTGCATGACAGTCACAGTTCGGAGATACATCAATTACCAGACTCACATGAAAATGTGGACGATCCTTCACCACTGCCAGACTGTATTCGGCTATCTTCTTATTTAAAATATCATTGGATTCATCCCCTGCCGGACAGACTGCATCCTTTGGACAGACACCAATACATCTGCCACAGCCAACGCACTTATCATGATTAATAGATGCCTTGCCATCTGTAATAGAAGGTGCATCATGTGCACAGATACGGATACAATTACCGCAGCCCACACATTCTTCCTGTTCCACATATGGCTTTCCTGCACTGTGCATCTCCATCTTTCCAGCTCTGGATCCACAGCCCATGCCAATATTCTTAAGTGCTCCGCCAAAACCGGTAGCCTCATGTCCCTTGAAATGATTCAACGTAATGAATACATCTGCATCCATGACTGCACGTCCAATCTTCGCTTCTTTAACATATTCTCCGTCTACAGGTACCAGTACCTCATCTGTACCCTTCAGTCCATCAGCGATCAACACATGACAGCCTGTAGAAAATGGAGAAAATCCATTCTGATACGCAGAATCCAAGTGATCCAGTGCATTCTTTCTACCACCGACATATAAAGTATTACAATCTGTAAGGAATGGTTTTCCTCCCAGTTCCTTTACCATATCTACAATGACAGCTGCATAGTTTGGACGTAAAAATGCAAGATTCCCCGGTTCTCCAAAATGCATCTTAATTGCCGCATATTTATCTTTAAAATCAATCTCCTCAATACCTGCAGTACGAATCAGGCGTTTTAACTTCTGTGGCAGATTCTCATTGAACGATGCTTTCATATTGGTAAAATAAACTTTTGATTTTTCCATATCGCTTTCCTCCATAATATTCAGCTTGTCATTAATCATACCACAATTCCCTGTTTTCAGCTATAGTTTCAGGGAAATCCTTTGGCCCTTTAAAATTTTGCTAAAGAGAATTTGTAAAACTGACAATTATTATACAAAGTGCTAATTTACTTCTGGACTTGTTGACATGGAAAAAGAATCCTCCTATAATTGGTGCGAAATCAATGCAAGCCAGAAAGGAACTTTATTATGAAACGTGCACTTCAAGTCTCTGAATCTATAGAATTAGGAATCATATTAGCACTTTCCGGCGGTTTCATGGACGCCTACTCCTACCTGGAACGCGGCAGGGTATTTGCCAATGCCCAGACTGGAAATATGCTTCTTTTAGGTGTCTCTCTTTCTGAAGGCAATTTTCATCTGGTCGTACGGTATCTATTCCCTGTATTGGCTTTTGCCATTGGAATCGCCCTGGCCGATGTTGTTCGGATAAAAGGAATAATCCGATTACACTGGAGGCAGATTTCCGTACTGTTTGAAGCTCTGATCCTGGCAACAGTAAGTTTTATGCCTCATAACATGAACCTGTTGGCGAACAGTCTGACTTCTCTGGCATGCGGAATACAGGTGGAAAGTTTCCGCAAGATACATGGAAACGGTATAGCAACTACCATGTGTATCGGCAATCTGCGAAGTGCCACTCAGAACCTGTGCAGTTATTTCTACACAAAAGAGAAAGGGCATCTGGAAAAAGGCCTGCTTTATTATGGCATCATCTTTTGCTTTGTCATCGGTGCTGTAATAGGAAATGCTTTTATCAAGATTTTTCACGAAAAGGCAATTTTATGTTGTTCTGTGATGATGTTTCTGGCATTCATTCTTATGTTCATCGACAGAGAGCGAAGATAAGTTCTGAGAATAAAAAGGAAATAATAATTTAATTTCTTCTTAAGAAATTTTCGATTTCTTTAAGGGATTTAACATACTTTAGACACATTTATACTTTATACTTTAGTACAGATAGTTGAAGAACACATCAACTATCTCCCCCCTCACAAAGTAAAAGCACCTTGGATTGAATACCAGGTGCCGCACTTTACTCTCATTCCTTTTAGATAACTATAACAACAACGAAACCCGTTAGCCGATAAGGTTAACGGGTTTTCGCTGTTATTCTCTCTTATTTTAATCTTAGTATTCGGAAGTCTTCTGCCTCTTTTCCCATCTGGCAGATTAATCTTTTCATATTGCTTTCTCTGACATTGCCGCAAAGCGTCATCGTTACAGTCTGTTCATCATCTATCGTCTCAAAATTCATGTGACAGATGTCTATTTTATTCAGGTTTGCCATATTCAAGAACAGATTGACATTGCCCACGGTGCGCTTGCAGCGAAAAGCAACTTCCACCTGATGATGTTCCTCTCTTGCATCCAGACCTGCTGTTCTCAGAACTTCTTCCAGAACATGATCCTGCATCCCCATCAGAATCCCGTACTGATATCTTCTGCTGACACTCATAAGATGCTGCAAGAATGCTACATACTCTTCCCGAACTTCTGCATTCACATCGGCTGCGCGCTTATTGATAATCTCATCTTCTCTGGCCTTAGAAAACACATCGCCCCCAGTCTTAGCTTTTGCCTCTGCCACATGTCTGGAGCACTCCATACGCTTCAGAAACAGCGGTTTCATCTGTGAATCTATCGCATCAATTTCTTTTCGAACTTCCTCTAATGTCATAATATTTCTCCTTATTATCCTAACAACTTTATCCAACTTATGTCTATCTGACTACATCTTGCAAGATCATAATAACTATACTTTACGGCTCGTTGCAATATGGAGCTTTTCTGACATCACAATCATAAGAACCAATATCACAGCCAAAAAGTATGGGTATAAAGCAACATCAATGTACTGTGCAATTAAGCCGAAGATTGGCGGAACCAGGCAAGTACCCGTATACGCCGAAGCCATCTGCACGCCAATAATAGACTGGCTCAAATCCGCTCCAAAATTCTGCGGCGTTTCATGAATAATGGATGGATAGATTGGTGCACATCCACATCCTATGACCACCAACCCTGCCAGTAAAAGCTCTTGGCTCAGAGGTAGGATCACCAATAAAACTCCTAATACGATCAGAATCTGCCCCATTCGAATCATGTTCCGGTCATTCACCTTCAAAGTAATAAAACCACATATGAATCTTCCCACGGTAATTCCAATATAAAACAGGCTGGCATATCTTGCTGCCTGTTCTGCTGAAATTCCTCGGTTTAACGTGCAATAACTCGCAGCCCACATTCCTGTTGTAGTCTCTAATGCACAATAACAGAAAAAACATACCATAACTTCTTTCACTCCGCTTCTCTTAAGCAGTTGTGAAAATGTCAGATGTTGAAGAGACTGCCCTTCTGATTCTGTACTTTCTCCTGAATGTATTGTCGATTTCTTTTTCCATAATGGAAGACTGATTATCAATATAGCAGTCAGAATAATCTGCAGCAGCGAGATAATACGATATCCTCCATTCCAGCGAAGCCCTCCGGTAATGGTCCATCCCATAATGATTGGCCCTATACTGGCACCAACGCCCCACATACAGTGCAGCCAGCTCATATGTCTTGCAGGATAATGAAGTGCTACAAAGTTATTTAACGCAGCATCCACACTTCCTGCTCCCAGTCCGTAAGGAATCGCCCATAGACACAGCATCCAGAAAGCATGGCTTACTGAAAAGCCAAATAAAGCAACTGCTGTAATAAATACACTGATTGTCGTAACCTTTGCCGCCCCAAGTCTTCTGGTCAGGCGATCACTTGCAAGACTTGAAATAATCGTTCCTGCCGATATGATCATAGATACACTTCCTGCCCAGGATACCGATGCTCCCAATTCCTGGTACATTGTTGGCCATGCTGATCCCAGAAGCGCATCTGGTAATCCAAGACTGATAAAAGCCAGATATATTACAACTAATAATAATGATGTCATTTTCTAATCTCCTTTTTTTGTCTCTTAATAATATAGGACTTTTGTTATAAAAAAGCAAGAAATACATCTTTTCTATAAATTTTCATTTTCCTTTTTTCAATTCTCCTATATAATAGAAAAAGATAAAACAGTATGTCATATTGAGGAGGAAACAAATGTCAAAGAGAACAGATATTCACAAAGTACTTATTATCGGTTCCGGACCGATCATCATTGGACAGGCTTGCGAATTTGATTACTCAGGGACACAGGCTTGCAAAGCATTACGTAAACTGGGCTATGAGATCGTATTGGTGAATTCCAATCCTGCGACCATCATGACAGATCCTGAGATGGCAGATGTTACTTACATCGAGCCGTTGAATGTGGAACGTTTGGAACAGATTATCGCCAAAGAACGGCCAGATGCGCTGCTTCCTAATCTTGGAGGCCAATCTGGACTGAATCTGTGTGCCGAGCTTGCTAAAGAGGGAATTCTTGATAAATATAATGTAAAAGTTATTGGTGTTCAAGTAGATGCCATCGAACGAGGGGAAGACCGCATTGAATTCAAGAAATCTATGAATGCTCTTGGTATTGAGATGGCAAGAAGTGAAGTCGCTTACAGTGTTGAAGAGGCCCTTGATATTGCTGATGAACTTGGATATCCGGTCGTTCTTCGTCCGGCTTACACCATGGGTGGTGCAGGCGGTGGCCTTGTATATAATAAAGAAGAATTAAAAACAGTCTGTGCCAGAGGTCTTCAAGCCAGTCTGGTAGGGCAGGTTCTGGTGGAAGAATCCATCCTTGGCTGGGAAGAACTTGAACTGGAAGTGGTTCGCGATGCTGACAATAATATGATCACCGTATGCTTTATTGAAAATATTGACCCACTGGGTGTGCATACCGGAGATTCTTTCTGTTCTGCTCCAATGCTTACCATCTCAGAAGAATGTCAGAAAAAGCTGCAGGAACAGGCGTATAAGATCGTAGAGTCTGTACAGGTCATTGGCGGAACGAATGTACAATTTGCTCATGATCCAGTAACTGACCGAATCGTAGTTATCGAGATCAATCCAAGAACTTCTCGTTCTTCTGCATTGGCTTCCAAGGCAACTGGTTTCCCGATTGCTCTGGTATCCGCAATGCTGGCTTGTGGATTGACTCTGAAGGATATCCCTTGTGGAAAATACGGTACTCTGGACAAATACGTACCAGACGGTGACTATGTTGTTATTAAATTCGCCCGCTGGGCATTCGAAAAATTCAAAGGTGTAGAAGACAAGCTTGGTACTCAGATGCGTGCTGTCGGTGAAGTCATGAGTATTGGAAAGAACTACAAAGAAGCTTTCCAAAAGGCCATCCGCAGCCTGGAAACCGGACGTTATGGTCTTGGGCATGCCAAAGATTATGACCAGAAGAGTAAGGAAGAACTCTTACAGATGCTGATCACTCCTTCCAGTGACCGTCATTTCATTATGTACGAAGCACTGCGTAAAGGTGCCACTGTTGAAGAGATCTTCGATATTACGAAGGTAAAGACTTATTTCATTGAACAAATGAAAGAACTCGTTGAAGAAGAGGAAGCACTCGCTGCACACAAAGGAAGCCTGCCTTCTGATGAGATGCTCATTTCTGCTAAGAAAAATGGTTTCTCTGACAAATATTTAAGCCAGATTCTGGATATTCCGGAAGAAGACGTACGTAACCGACGCATTGAACTTGGCGTAGAAGAGGCATGGGAAGGTGTCCATGTCAGCGGAACTCCTGACAGTGCTTACTACTACTCTACTTACAATGCAGAAGATAAGAATCCTGTCAAGACAGACAAGCCAAAGATTATGATTCTTGGCGGCGGACCAAACCGTATCGGTCAGGGTATCGAATTCGACTACTGCTGCGTACATGCATCTCTGGCTCTTAAGAAATTAGGATTTGAGACGATTATTGTAAACTGTAACCCTGAGACAGTGTCTACAGATTACGATACTTCCGATAAACTGTATTTTGAACCATTAACCTTAGAAGATGTATTAAGCATCTACAAAAAAGAGCAGCCAGTCGGCGTCATCGCACAATTCGGCGGACAGACTCCTCTGAACCTTGCTTCAGAGCTTGAAAAAAACGGTGTAAAGATTCTTGGAACTTCTCCTTCTGTCATTGATCTTGCCGAAGACCGTGACCTGTTCCGTGAGATGATGGATAAACTGGAGATTCCGATGCCTGAATCTGGCATGGCAACAACCGTAGACGAAGCACTCGCGATTGCAGAAGAGATCGGATACCCTGTCATGGTTCGTCCTTCTTACGTTCTCGGCGGACGTGGAATGGAAGTCGTATATGACGCTGAAAGCATGGAAGGCTACATGAAAGCTGCCGTCGGCGTAACCCCTGACCGTCCGATCCTGATCGACCGTTTCCTGAACCACGCACTGGAATGCGAAGCAGATGCTATCAGTGACGGTAACCACGCCTTCGTTCCTGCTGTCATGGAACACATTGAACTTGCCGGCGTACATTCCGGTGATTCCGCATGTATCATTCCATCTGTACACATCTCCGAAGAAAATGTACAGACTATTAAAGAGTATACCAGAAAGATTGCAGAAGAAATGCATGTCAAAGGTCTGATGAACATGCAGTATGCAATTGAAAAAGGAAAAGTATACGTCCTGGAAGCAAACCCACGTGCATCCCGTACTGTACCACTGGTATCTAAAGTATGCAATATCCGCATGGTGCCGCTTGCCACCGACATTATTACATCTGAACTTACCGGACGTCCATCACCTGTGGCAAATTTAAAAGAACAAAACATTCCATACTATGGAGTGAAAGAGGCGGTCTTCCCATTCAATATGTTCCAGGAAGTAGATCCTGTATTAGGACCAGAGATGAGATCTACCGGCGAAGTATTAGGACTGTCTTCTTACTATGGGGAAGCATTCTACAAGGCTCAGGAAGCTGCACAATCCAAGCTTCCACTGGAAGGCACTGTTCTGATCTCTGTAAACCGCAAGGACAAAGCAGAAGTTGTTGAGATTGCTCAGAGCTTCGCAGATGACGGTTTCAAGATCATTGCCACCGGCAATACCTATGAACTGATTCGTGCTGCCGGAATCGAGGCAGAAAAAGTAAAGAAATTATACGAAGGCCGTCCGAATATTCTGGATATGATCACCAACGGAAAGATTGACCTGATCGTAAACTCTCCGGTCGGCAAGGACAGTATCCATGATGACAGCTACCTGAGAAAAGCTGCAATCAAGGCAAAGATTCCTTATATGACTACAATTGCCGCCGCAAGAGCCACCGCAAAAGGTATCCGCTATGTAAAAGAACATGGCAACGGAGAGGTGCAATCCCTGCAGAAGCTGCACAGTGAGATCCACTAGGGGAATCTTGGATGAGATTGTTTTTTGATTGAGAGTGTACGGCGCGAGGGGTGGATGGAGGGTTTGTAATCCGATGCCCTTCGCTAAGAATCCTTAACAGAAAAAAGAGTGATAATTTTGCAACCAGGCTGATTCACCCCGAAATCTTGATGATTTCGAGGCTCAGCAGCCTTTTCAGATTTGGTTTGAAACCAAATCTTCATGCAAAATTATCACTCTTTTTTCTGTAACGGCTTCTATCGCTTGTCCAGACGGATTACAAACCCTCCATCCACCCCTCGCGCCTGACATTCTCAATCGCAGGAACATCTCATCCGGGGAGGGATTCCGCCCCTTACGCTTCTTGGGAATCCCTGCCGGTAGTTGGCGGAGAATTCGAGGAGATGGGCAGATTGAGAAGGCTAAGCGGAGCGTAATGAAAATCCTTGCCCGCGATGTTGGCTCTCCAGAGAAGAGCGCCTTTGCGCGAATCTTTGGAGAGTTTACATCCCGGTGCAAGAGTTGAATGAGAGCGAAGCATCGAAGCAATCTGCCCATCCCCTCGAATTCGGCCCCCAACCACCAAGATTTCCCCTCTTCACAGCATCTTCTTTCTCTTGAAGAACAGGATGCAGAATACGACTACGATGAGACTAAGCACACAGACGCCGGGATATCCATGTTCCAGGCCTGGCATGTCTTTGAAGTTCATTCCAAACCATCCAGTGATCAGTGTCAGTGGGAAGAAGATGGTCGATACCACGGTTAAAAACTGCATATTTTTATTCTGTTCGGCATCTACCTGAGACTGATAGGCATCTCTTACCTGTTGTGCATATTCCAGAAGATGCGCCGTTCTTCCCATCAGTCGGTCTGCACGGTCGGCGATGGTTCCAAAGTAGCGCAGCTGCTTCTTGGCAAAGAATCCATTTTCATTCTCTTCCAATTCCTTTCCCATATCCATCAATTCATCATAATATACCCGCAAAGTCAGGAGTTCCTTGCGAATTGGTATGATCTCATTCTGGAACCCTTCGGTCTTTCCTTCCAGGACTTTTTCTTCCATTGTCATAATCAGACGCTCATAGCGTCCCAGAAGTTCCAGGTCTCTGCTCATGAACTGCGTGATGAAATTATAGATAAATCGTTCTTTGGTATTCCCTTGCTTAGACTTGCTTCTTCGAATCCTCACGATCAGCCGTCTGGCAAAGTCATCATCATCGATGATCACAATATGGCGTTGATTAATGAAGAAGAGGATTCGATATCTGCTGCCCAGAACATCCAGTAATTTGGGTATACAAAGAGACCCTGCCAGACATTCCTGTTGGGTCTCGATCTTACAAAAACATACTTCTGACAGACTGATATCACCTTCGTATATCATCCCGGCAAGCGACATGGCTTCTTTCGCATGCCGGGAATCTGTGATAAATACTGCCTGTTTGTTTTCCTGTATTAATTGGTTTTCATCGATACTTTCTAAAGTCTCTCCCAGAGCCAATATCATCATCAGGCCTTCATTTCCTCTCCATTTGCTGTTACATTAATGAAATAATTCAGATCTACCTGTCCCAGGGCTGCATCTGCAATATTCATACAACTATTACTCATACGATCAATGCTGTGCAGAATCTGGTTAAATGGCGCCGTAAGGTTGGCCGCACATTTGCCCTTTCCAACTCTGGTCATATGGCCTTTTCTCATATTGATATCAAGTTCAATCACTTTTTCTTTCTTCTTAAGAATCTTCTTGGCATTCTCCAGATCGCCTGTGGTCATCGCCTGCATTGCCTCTGAATACATACTTTCTATCATATTCAGAATCTTCTCCAGATCTTTCATGGCATCTTTAGAATATTTGTATTTCTTTTCTATCTTATCTCTAATGCCTTCTGCTACATCCTCACACAAGGATCCCATACGGTCAATATCGCTTAAGACATACATAATTCCTGCCGTCTGGGTTGCCTGTTCTTCTGTCAGTACACCGGCAGAGAACAAATCTGCCAGGTATTCTGTAATTCTTCCATTCAGATTGCTTGCAATCGCTGCTTTTTCAAATACATCTTCCAAAAGCGGCATTTCCTCTTTCTTTACTGCTTTCGATGTATCCTGAAGCATCGTTCTGACCACTTCGCCGCAGTGAACCACTTCTTTTGCAACAAGCTGTAATGCTGCTGTCGGCTGGCTGACCAGTCTCTCATCCAGATACAACGGTTCTGCCGGATCATAAAGCTCTTTCTTTCCATCCGGTACAATGCGCATTACAATCTTGACCATCAGCCAGATCAGCGGAATCCAGATCAATGTCATTACACAGTTAAACGTCGTATGTGCATTGGCAATCTGCCGGGAGATTACTTCCACTTCTGGTCCTTTTGGAGATATCATCTGCACAAATTTGGCAAATGGATTGATAAACCAGATGAACAGAAGACATCCTGATATATTGAAGATACAATGTGCAACCGCTGTTCTCTTGGCATCTTTTGGCTGGCCTACACTGGCAAGTAATGCCGTAATTGTTGTACCAATATTATCGCCAAGAAGAATCGGAATGGCACCGGTAAGGCCAAGGATACTGGTCACTCCATCTGGTCCTGCCTGTGAAGCGAAGTTCTGAAGTACCGCAATCGTGGCACTGCTACTCTGCACGACTAATGTCATCAGAGTACCCACTGCAACGCCAAGAATCGGGATATCTGCAACCTTTCCGATCATATCGGTAAATACCGGACTGGATGCAAGTGGTTTCATGACATCTCCCATGGTCTCAATTCCGAGGAATAACAGACCAAATGCAAAAAGAGTCTGGCCAATGCTTTTTGCTTTTTCTGATTTTGCAATAAAGGAAATAATAAATCCGAGAAAGATAATTACATATATGTAATCGCTGATCTTAAATGCAATGATCTGCGCTGTCATTGTGGTTCCGATATTGGCACCAAGAATAATTGAGATTGCCTGCGGCAGATTCATAAGCCCTGCGCTGACGAATCCAATTGCCATGACTGTTGTCGCACTACTGCTCTGAAGTACCGCTGTTGTCAATGCTCCGGCTAACACTCCAAGCACCGGGTTCTTCGTAAGCATTGCAAGAATGCTTTTCATCTTCTCTCCTGCCGCTTTCTGGAGGCATTCGCTCATCATATTCATCCCATAAATAAATATTGCCAGTCCGCCTAACAGGCCAAAGACTATCTGTACTTTACTATCCATCTTAATCTCCTTCTATCTTATGAACTTGTATTTGAATCTATAGGAACGTTTTCTGATTATTCATACTCTATCCAGCTTCATTTAACTCTTTCCACTCATTGATATCACCGGTATAGATTTTCTTTAATGTGTCCAATGATATATCTTCCAGTGGATTTTGTTCATTTACAATGACTGCAATATTGTCATTGGCAATGATTTCATAATCAAGTAATTCTGCCTCATAATCTTTTAAGTCTCTGGAGGCCATTCCAAAATCACACTTTCCGGACATCGCCTGATTCAATCCTTCTGTAGAATCAGACTGTTCAATCTCAATCTTTGCATTCGGATTAATCAACATATAGGCTTCTGCCAGTTCTTCCATAAGTGGTGCAACAGAAGTAGATCCATTTATGGTAATCGTTCCGCCGGCCTTATTCGACAGAAACGTACTGCTCTTCGCTACCGTTTCATAATTCTCCCCTACAATCTCCTGCCCTGCACCGTGGATATAAGTCAGGAAATCCTCTTCTACCTCGTTTAGCTCTCCTACATATGTCAGATAAAAGGAACGGCTCAGAGGATACTTTTTATCTCCGGCATCTGCCGCAATTCCTTCCACTTTCAATTGCTTCATCCCTTCTGCTTCCTGTATCGAGCCCTCTGATACATAGCCAATTGCCGCATCATCATCGCTTACCATATCTATCACTTCTTCTGCATTACCGGCAATCTGTGCATCCGTCCGCGTCTGATCCGCCTGATCTTCTGATTCTGCCTGAAAATCTGCAAGCCGCGCAAATGTACTCCTTGTACCGGAACCTTCTTCTCTGGAGATCACCTGTATCTCTCCCAGTTCATCCAGCCCCTCTACTTTTACAGTATCCTGAGACTCACTGCTGTCCTGACAGGCAGTGCTGCCGATCACAATACTTGCTGCAAGTAAAACTAATAAGAATTTTTTTACTCTCATGCATGTTTCCTCCTATTTTACGTTATTCAGCGTACTCTTCTTTTGTAAAAACAGAATCGGGGAATTGTTAAATCTATGTAAAATCATTATTTTTACAAAATTGGTTGACTTTTTTTTCATATTTTCCTATACTAATTCCTGTAAACAGAAACGGGGAGCTTATGTACTAGGCTGAGAGGAAGTTGAGAACTTCGACCCATATACCTGATTTGGATAATGCCAACGTAGGAACGTATCGAATAAAAATGCGGGAGATGCTTTGGTATCTCTCTTTTTTTATACAGAAGGCCTTATCTTAAAAACAGAATACGGTAAAGTTGAGAGTGAGCGAGAGTTCATGAAGGGGTGCACCACCACGGGTGTATTACTTTGTGAACTCTTTTTTATATCTGATCACTTATGACTGCCGGGAAAGGAGACACACATGATCACAGTAAATGGACAGGCTGTTTCACTGGAAAAGCCTATCACCGTTGCCGAATATCTGGCTCAGAACCAGTATCGGATCGAACGGATTGCCGTAGAGATGAACGGCGAGATTCTTCCTAAGAAGAATTATGCTGCCGTTACACTGAAAGATGGAGACAAACTGGAAGTGGTAAGTTTTGTAGGAGGGGGCTAGAATATGAAACAACTTACAAAAGAACAGATCTATGAAGCACTCAATGAGCGTCATTCCCCACAGGTTCAGGAATTACTGTCTCAGGGAAGAGTTGCCATTGCAGGTCTTGGCGGACTTGGATCTAATGTTGCATTTGCACTGTCCCGTATCGGCGTCGGACACTTGCATCTGATTGATTTTGATGTCGTAGACATTACGAATCTGAATCGTCAACAATACTTTACAGAGCATATCGGTATGTATAAGACCGATGCTCTGAAACCACAGCTTCTGCGGATCAATCCCTACCTGGATATCCGCACAGACTGTGTAAAAGTCACAGAAGAGAATCTGCCGGAATTATTTCAGAATGATTCTATTATCTGCGAAGCCTTCGACCGTCCGGAGGCCAAGGCTTTGCTGGTCAATGGAATCCTGGAACATTTTCCTGAAAAGAAGCTGGTATCCGGTTCCGGTATGGCAGGATATGGAAGCAGTAATTCCATCCGCACCCGGAGGGTCACTTCCAACTTCTATCTCTGTGGGGATGAGACCACCGAACCTTCTGCCGGAAATGGACTCATGGCTCCGCGGGTTGCTATCTGTGCCGCCCACGAAGCAAATATGATTACACGACTCCTTCTGGGCGAAACCAGCGTATAATCTTCAAAAAAAGCATCGAAAACTATGAATAATCAAAGAAAGAAGGAAACATCTATGAATCAGAATGACGATAAATTTATCCTAGGCGGACATGAATTTACTTCCCGCTTTATCCTGGGTTCCGGGAAATTCTCCTTAGAACTTGTGAAAGCCTGCATCGAGAAGGCAGAAGCACAGATTATCACACTGGCACTTCGCCGTGCAAACGAAGGTGGACTTGCCAACATCCTGGATTATATCCCGGATAATGTAACGCTCCTGCCCAACACTTCCGGAGCCAGAAATGCAGAAGAAGCAGTCCGTATTGCCCGTCTTTCCCGTGAAGTCGGCTGCGGAGACTTTGTGAAGATCGAAGTTATCCACGACTCCAAATATCTGCTGCCGGATAACTATGAGACCATCAAAGCTACGGAAATCCTGGCAAAAGAGGGATTCGTAGTAATGCCATACATGTATCCGGATCTGAATGCTGCCAGAGACCTTGCAAACGCCGGCGCTGCCTGCATTATGCCGCTTGGCTCTCCAATCGGCTCCAACAAGGGGCTCTGCACCAAAGATTTCATCCAGATTCTAATTGACGAGATCGATCTTCCAATTATTGTAGATGCCGGTATCGGTCGCCCTTCTCAGGCCTGTGAAGCTATGGAGATGGGTGCCTCTGCAGTCATGGCTAATACTGCCATTGCCACTGCCGGTGACATTCCGGTAATGGCAGAAGCATTTAAAAAGGCAATCGAGGCCGGAAGAAGTGCATATCTGTCTGGTCTTGGACGGACGATTGAAAAAGGCGCCAGTGCTTCTTCCCCGCTGACCGGATTCTTACAGGATTAAGGAGGTGTACAGATGAAGGATGAACACGTAAATGAAAGTATCTTAAGTGAAGAGATACTGGAAGACCAGAAGAAAAACCGGATCGATCATATGACCTATCTTCCTGATATGGAAGTATTAGAATCAGATGTTATGGACCGAGTCATCTCTGAGATGAATCAATATGATTATGACCAATATACAGAAGCCGACGTAAGACAGGCTCTTGCCAGAGATAATCGGACACCGGAAGATTTTAAAGCTCTTCTTTCTCCTGCTGCACTTCCACTTCTGGAAGAGATCGCACAGGCTGCACGGAAGGAGACAAGAAAGCATTTTGGCAACAGTGTCAATATGTTTACGCCCCTTTATATTGCCAACTATTGTGAAAACTACTGCATCTACTGTGGATTTAACTGTCACAATAAGATCAACCGCGCCAAATTAAATGACCGAGAGATTGAACTGGAGATGGCTGCCATTGCCAGGACAGGTCTTCAGGAAATCTTGATTTTGACCGGTGAAAGTCGTAAAATGTCTGATGTAAAATACATTGGAGAAGCCTGCAAAATCGCAAGAAAATACTTCAAGGTCATCGGCCTCGAAGTGTATCCGATGAACTCCGATGAATATGCATACCTTCACGAATGCGGTGCCGATTATGTGACCGTATTCCAGGAAACCTATAATTCAGACAAGTACGAGACGCTTCATCTTGCCGGACATAAGCGGATCTTCCCTTATCGTCTGAATGCACAGGAACGTGCCTTAAAGGGTGGCATGCGAGGAGTCGGATTCGCTGCTCTTCTTGGTCTGGATGACTTCCGCAAGGATGCATTTGCCACCGGATATCATGCCTATCTTCTGCAGCGCAAATACCCTCATGCAGAGATTGCATTCTCCTGTCCAAGGCTTCGTCCGATCATTAATAATGACCGCATCAATCCAAAAGATGTTCACGAACCTCAGCTTCTTCAGGTGGTATGTGCTTACCGGCTCTTCATGCCATTTGCAAGCATCACTGTATCCACCCGTGAATGTGCCCGTGTCCGTGACAATCTGGTAAATATTGCGGCCACCAAGATATCTGCCGGTGTCAGCACCGGAATCGGCAGCCATGTCGATGAGATTGAAGAAAAAGGAGACGACCAGTTCGAGATCTCTGACGGAAGATCCGTTGATGAAGTATACAACGCCCTTCTGGAGCATGATCTCCAGCCAGTCATGAATGATTATGTATATGTATAAAGGAGAAAATATATATCAGAATATCATCGCAGTCAGCAACCGCACGATCTGCTCCCGGCCATTGCCGGAACAGATTGCGCGGATCTGCCGCTTACATCCGAAAGCAGTAATCTTAAGGGAAAAGGATCTTCCGGAAGAAGAATACCGTGTACTGGCGCGTGAGATAATGGATATCTGTAACGCCAACCATGTTCCCTGCATTCTCCATAGCTTTCTGGAAATTGCACATGAACTGCACTGCACATCCATCCATCTGCCGCTTCATCTGCTTCAGGATTACCGACAGGAGCATCCTGCCATTCTTAAGCACTTTTCTGTCATCGGCACCTCCGTCCATTCCGTCGAAGATGCTAAGAAAGCCCAGGTACTTGGCGCTGCTTATCTGACAGCCGGTCATATCTATGCCACAGACTGTAAAAAAAATCTGCCCCCGCGAGGAACAGATTTTTTAAGACAGGTATGCCAGAGTGTGGACATACCTGTCTATGCTATTGGCGGAATACATCCAGATGCGCAGCAGTTATCCGAAGTACTATCCTGCGGCGCCAGAGGTGGATGCATTATGTCCGGAATGATGAAGCTGTAATTCTTCTCTCACTATTCCATTGTGTAGGAAGCCGTACCTATGGATGTATATGTATCTGCATCCATGACCTCAATGGAGAATTCCAGGCTCTCGATATCATCCATCGTTTCAGCATCTACTTCATCAAAACTAGATAACTCTCCGATAACTTTCACCCCTGCCTCCATGATGTACGGAACATTCAGAAATGCATCCATCATGAAATCATTCACCGAAAGATCCTCATCCGATACGAAGACTGCTTTATCGGAACTATTTTCAACAAATACATCGATCGTCAGCTCTTTGTCCTCATCAAGTTCTTTTCCAAGAACAACGATTCGGATACCATCCTGATTAAATATCTCATCTCCTTCTATCTCTGGGAGCTTGAGTTCCCCATCATATGCATCCGTCTGAACCGTTACTACTTCTCCCCATGGCAGATCTTCTGCACCGAGCGTTTCCTCATCCTCTGGATCGGTAAATTTCATAGCTGACATGGAAATATCTATCTGCTGTACATCCCCCAGATACTTTTCCAATGAATCGTTCAAATATACGCTCAATTCAACGGTTTCCGTCTTTCCTGTATCTATAGTGTGAAAATAATTTTCTACAAATTTGTCAAAGTCATCTCCCGTCTCTTTCTGCATTTCCAGTATCGATGAAATATTCTCACTTCCCATAAACTCGCTATATTCATCAATCATATATCCGTTGATATTCAAGCTGGTTTTATCTACCGCAATCATTGAATCCGTATTATTTTCCACTTCAATAAGTATTGCGTGTGAACTTGTGTCTGTAATCTGATATCCGGTAACCGTCATCT
Source organism: Bariatricus sp. SGI.019 (assembly GCF_050315235.1). Classification (NCBI taxonomy): domain Bacteria; kingdom Bacillati; phylum Bacillota; class Clostridia; order Lachnospirales; family Lachnospiraceae; genus Bariatricus; species Bariatricus sp. SGI.019. Next base: position 39,312 of record NZ_JBNPOQ010000014.1, read on the forward strand.
TGACATCTTCCTGGTCATAGACAACCTGATCACATTCATACTTTGTACCGCTGTTCTTCTTTTCTTTACTCCCTGATGACTTTGTTCCTGAAGAACTATTTCCACCACATCCGGCCAGCCCCAGTACAAGGGCCAGGACCATGAGCATTGCTGTCCATCTTCTTTTCATACGAGATCCTCCAATCTTCTCCTGTATTCTTGTGTCTTTATGGTGTATAGGTCAGCATTCCTGTATCTGCGATTAATCCTTCATCGTCATAACCATAGAACCAGTTTGCCGCATCGAATATTTTCAATCCAAGTTGCATTTCTTTCACATCTTCCACTGCGCTTTCATCCGGAACCGTCTCATCATACCAGATGACCAGAGCATCGACGGAATAGGTCCCTGCCGGTATCTCAAAGGAATTCATATCTCCGCCTTCTTCCGGGACAAATCCGTCGACAGACACGTCATAACTTTGTAATATAATGTCCATATCTGTTGTATTCTCTACATATAGATATAATCCATAATCCATGCTTGAAAATGCAGATAATTCCTTTGCTACAATACGGACACCATTCTGATTATATAATTCTGTTCCTTCTGCGATTGCATCCGTGTCCATATTGTCATATGCAGATGTCTGGATGTTCGCTACATCTGATGTATACAATACGGAACTATCATCATAATAATCTTTACTGGAATCTCTGACTGTAAACTCTACATCAACGCTTCCTACCGTATCAATCCCTGCTTTTTTCAAAAATTCATCACTAGATGGGTTTAACGGTAATGTTTCGTTTGCCTTCTTGCCTGCCGGCACATCACACAGATTCACTCCGAAATAAGCATCTGGCATATAGCATCCATTTACAAATAACTTCGATACCGCGATGCTGATTCCATACTCTGTGTCGTTCTCTATCAACAATTTGATCGCCGGTTCTTTGCTATATTCATCATTTTCAATAGATGTAGCCGTAACCTTAAGTCCTTCCCAGTCGACAAGAACCGTTTCATCAATGGTCAGATCCTTCTCTTTTGACTTTTTTTCAGAAGATTCCTTTTTTTCTTCTGTTTTCTTTTCTTCTTTTTGCTCAGCAGAACCTCCAGAATTCCCACACCCTGCCGCACTAAATGCCATTCCCAGCACCAGAACCAGCACAAGTGACAGTTTCCCTAGTTTCCTCATACACTTTCTCTTCATACACTTTCCTCCTGATTTGTCTTTAGATGTATTGATACAATCATTTTATCATCTCTATATCTCTTGCTTCAACGCGGTGAAACTTAACATTTTTACTGAGCAAAATAAAAAGGAAAAGACAGACCAGGTAATCTATCTCTTCCTTAAATAAATCTTATCTAATCATGTATTCTCCCGAACCGGTTTCCACAACTGATGACTGATAGAATTCCTTAGCAACCCTGATCAGATAATCCGTATCTTTCGCTCCGCCGGTCTCATAAGGAGAATGCATTGCGAGCTGTGCTAATCCAATATCTATCGTATTGACAGCTACCTGGGTTCCCGATATGTTTCCGAGTGTAGAGCCTCCAAGGATATCCGATCGGTTCACATAGGTCTGATATGGAACTTTCGCCCTCTCACAGAGCTGTGTGAAGATTGCTGCTGCCATTCCATCGGTCGTATACTTCTGATTGGCGCTGAACTTTATCACAACTCCACCATTCGGATAAGGCCGGTTCGTCGGGCAGGCCTTATCCGGCTGATTCGGGTGCACGCCATGAGCATTGTCAGCAGACAACATAAAACTGGACGCCAGAGCCTGTCGGTATTGACTGGATGTCCTCCCAAGGCTTTCATTAATCCTAAGAAGTGTATCGAATAAAAATGTCGATCCGGCTCCCTGCTTCGTGCTACTTCCAACCTCTTCATTATCAAACACGCAATGAACTGGAATACTTTCGCCATCTGCTGCCTGCAGAAATGCCTGCAAAGATGCAAATGCACACTGCAGATCATCCAGACGTCCAATCGAAATATATTCTTCGGATGCTCCCCAGACACTTCCTTTCATACGGTTATATAAGAACAGATCATTTCCAACAATGTCTTCTTCCTCCACACCTGCCGCCTCTGCGACCCGCGCCATGAAGGTCCCTTTGGCTGATTCACAACCATACAGCGGAAGCATGTCCTTCTGGGCATTGTACTTATAGCCTTCATTGGCTTCTCGATTCATGTGGATCGCAAGATTCGGAATCATGCATAAGTCACGGTCCACATTGACCAGCTTCGTAACAAGACGATTCCCCTCCCTGATAACCAGCCGCCCTGCAACTGACAGCGGACGATCCAGCCAGGGAGCGCAGAGCATCCCCCCATATTTTTCCACATTTAACTTCACATAATGGTTCTCCACTTCCATCTCTGGATACTCCTTAATACGAAAACTTGGGGAGTCGCTGTGGCTTGCCATAATCTGAAAACCAAGAAAATCTCTCTTAGGAATCCGAAATGCAATGATTGCGGAACTATTACGAATCACATAATAGTTGCCGCCTTCTTCCAGTTTCCAGGCACTTCCTTCCAAAAGCTGAATATAACCCTGCCCCTCTAATTCTTGCTTCATATTTTCAATCGCATGAAATGGGCTGGGACTCTTCTCAATGAAAGTAAATAATTTCTGTACTGTATCCATAGGTTCTATTTCCTTTCTCCATCAATTCCAGATTCTGATCCGAATGTTCTATTTCTCTCGAATATCGATAGACAACATTCACTACATCCTCGAAATCCAATTGCTTCTCATTTTTAATCCAACGAGACAACAGAATTTCCCGAATTAAAAACACACTGGTGACTGACATCTGTACCTTATTATAAGCCTGTCCATCATAGACAGCACCACAAAAATATGTAAAGATAAAATATACCAGTAACTGTTCCCTCTGTATCTTCCACTGTGGCATATTTTCCTCCATCCAGTTTCGGAATTCCTGATGTAATGCTTCATATCTAAGGGAACCTGCCGTATACAGAGCATGCTCCGTTTCCTTTAACTGTATCAGCCATTCTTCCCGAAGCAATTCCAGGGAATACAGATGCTCGAACATGTTCTTTGCCCATGTGTATCTCTGTTCTCTATGATTGCTGCCCTCTTCCATCTTCATGCGGACGAATTCCCGTGCCGATTCTGTCTGATATTTTACAAATACTTCATCACAGGAAAATATATCGCCCTTTTTGATTCGCACCTGCATATCATGGGCAATCCCGAGTACAAGACCAGCCCTTAATTCCAGACTGATCTCACGGTTCTGGAGAATCTTCACCATAATCTCCCGGCCTTCTACCAGCTTTGAATAGAGAAACGGATCATAATCATCGTACTCTTCTTCTCCATCTTTTTCAAAATTTAAAAAGGTCACCGGTTCTTCCTTTGACAAGAGAATCCTTGCCACTTCTGGGCAAGACACCGATAAAGTAATCTCCCGGACGCCTTCAAATTCTTCTACATGGCGGGGATATAGGCGGCAAGTTTTACATAGACTGTCCTTTCCCAGATTGCAATACATATCACACAGATTATCTTTATTCAGAAATGCACATCTTTTCTCTTCTGACTGTCGAAATGTCTCCTTTCTCCAGTCTATGGACCGAAACAGCTTTCTTCGGTAATTCCCCTTTACTTTCTTATAGCGGTGCAAAGATCTCTTATCAACTACGATCTGCCATCCTGCACAACAGGTGTCTTCACATTGATCTGCTGTACAGGTAAACATATGATAATAATCTGGAATTGTATACAACATATCATTTTGTCCCTTTACTTAACAATACTAAATCCGATCCCTATAGCCCCCGGTCCGGTATGCGTTGCAATACACATAGACAAAGGATTATAATAAACTTCTGCCCATGGGAAAGCCTTTCCCACTTCGCTGCACCATTCCTCTGCTTCTGCGGCCGTCAATCCCGCTCCTGCTGTGCCAATCCTTATTCGACTTCTGTCCATCTCTGAAAATCTTTCTTCTATATCTTTCTTTAGAGCTTCGATCATCTTATCCTTTCCTTTACGCATCCCACGAACTTTTGCAAATGCATCCAGACGTTCTCCCTGTATAGTAAGGACTGGTTTGATATTGAGCACTGCTCCTATAGCTGCACCTGCCGGAGTGACTCTGCCGCCTTTTTTCAGATATTCCAATGTATCCACTGTAATATAAATACTAGAATCATAAGCTCTTGCTTCCAGATCTTCTTTGACTGCCTTCGCAGATGTTCCTGCAGCAACAAGCCTCACGGCTTCCATAACAGCTTCTCTCTGCGTAACAGAGATTCTGTGATTATCTACGACCTGAACTTTACCATCATAATCATCGGACAAGAGAATCGCAGTTTCACAGGAATTACTCAGTCCGCTGGACATCGGAATATATACCAGTTCTTCATATCCCCCGGCCAACACCTTGTCCCACAGATCCATCACATCCCCCGGAGAAGGCTGGGATGTTGTGACATCGATTCCGCTCGTGAGGCTTCCATAGAACATCTCCTGAGTAAGATCCTGCCCCTCATATCTCGTTACTCCATCAACAATGACTGGCATAGGGAGAATGAATATCCCTTCCTTTTTTGCTTCTTCCTGTGTAATTCCACTGTTACTGTCTGTTACGACTGCCGTTTTCATCCACTTATATCCTCCTGTTTCAAATATTCTTTTACAACTTGAAATAAATTCCCATTCTATTTATAATTAGATGTGACAAATTGTAACATCTCAGAATTTTTAATTCAAGATAATTACTAATAACTGTTACAAATCAGGGGGTTTTGTTCATGAATAAAGAACGGAAAAATCAATCTAATATCCTTGCAAAGGAATGCATTGTTACCGCACTGATCCAATTATTAAAGGAAAAACCTTTATCCGCTATATCGGTCTGCGAACTGACAGAAAAGGCCGGCGTCTCCCGAATGACTTATTACCGTAATTATCAGTCCAAAGAAGATATATTTGCTTCCTATCTGGAAGATGCTTTGATGAATTACAAGCAGGAAGCAAAATCTCTGTCACTGGACAAACATTTCTATTCTTCAGAAAATCTTCTGCACTGTTTTTCTTACTTTGAAGCACATCAGGAATTTATTGACAGTCTCTTCAAAAGCGGTCTAAGCCATATGCTCCTGAATGCAATCAGTCAGTATGTCCTGGAGACCTGGTATCACCCAGGAGACAGCATCGAACTCTATTACTGTCTTCAGGCTTTTGCCGGTGCATTGTATAACCTTTATATTACCTGGTCCTCGAATGGTTTTAAAGAATCACCAGAAGAATTGGCAGAGATCATGTATCGAATCGTGCCTTCTCCTCAACCCGAATCTGTAACTCTGTAATGTGTTCTTCTTCTCTTCCAGATACATGGATATCCACCCAGAGGATCTCATACACATCACCGACCATCCGATACCCATGTTCTTTCGCATAAGCAAGCAACCTGGGGAGACACTGATAATTCTGGTTGCAATTGCCCCGGTAACTGATGGTAAGGTATTCTCCGCCCGGTATGACCATATCGCCCTCCGTATCTATGATAAACACACCTTCATATTCCCGGCATCTTTGGTTCCTTGCACTTTCTGCCAAGATTACAGAACCGATATGATTGCTTCCTATGATATAGGATTTATCGGGATTCTTATTCAGAAGCTGCTTGATCAGCACATCCATCTCTTCATCCCGCTCATATCCTTTCTCGATATAATAACAGCTTCGATCTGGCAATTGCTGTAACTGCACGACTCCAAGCACTTTTTCTTCACATTCTGAAAGAGTTTCAATACGTTCTTCTACATTCTTCTGTAGTTGCCTCAACTTCTCCTGCTTCTCTTCGATCATATGAAGCTCTTCCATCAACAGTTCTTTCGTAGAACTAACCGTATGATGCTTCAGGTAATCCCCAATCTGTTCCATGGAAAAACCAAGTTCTCTCAATTCACGAATAACATTCAACCGCCAGATATCATCCAGATGGTAGAGACGATACTGATTCTCTCCACGCTTTGGCTTTAGTATTCCCAGTTTTTCATAATATCTCAGAGAATCTGCCCCGATATGGTATAGCTGTGATATCTCTCCGATTTTAAAATATTTCTTCATATAAATCCTTTTTTCTTTCATTTTCACTTGACCTTAGTATTATACCAAGGTTTAGTATAGAATACAACAAGGAGGTTTTACTATGAAGTTAGAAGGAAAATCATTACTTCATGATTTCTTTCGTTTTATCATTCCATCGCTAGTTGCCCAATGGGTATATGCACTTTACACGATGATAGATGGCATGTTCGTTGCCAGAGGAGTATCTGAACTGGCTTTGTCCGGTGTCAATATTGCCATGCCATTCGTTACCTTCCTTTTCTCCGTGGCATTATTATTTTCCGTAGGTTCCTCTACCATCATTGCCATGCTGTTAGGAGAAAAAGAAGATGCAAGAGCAAGGGAAGTATTTACCCATAATATTCTAACCGCCATTATTGTGTCTCTGTTGATTACATGGATCGTCCTGTGGAAATCCGAAGAGATTGCGTTATTCCTGGGAGCAACGGAACTCACCATGGATTACGTCCAGACATACCTGAAAACGATTGCATGCTTCAGCGTCTTTTTTATCTGTTCTTATTCGCTGGAGGTATTGATTAAGACCGATGGTTATCCTATGAAAGCAACGATTATCGTCACTACCGGAACGATTCTCAACTGTATTCTGGATTATCTGTTTGTCATCGCTTTTCACAAAGGAGTCTGGGGCGCAGCATTTGCGACAGGTCTCTCACAACTGTGTGTTGTATTACTGTATCTGACTCACTTTTGCAGTACCAAGACCCATATGAAACTGGTGAGGTTCACGCCATCTCTGTCTCTTATGTGGCGTACCATAAAGATCGGTCTGTCTTCTGGAATCACAGAATTCTCAGCAGGAATTGTCATCTTCCTGTTCAACCAGTCGATTCTCGCATATCTAGGCGAAGAATCCATTGTAAGCTATACCATTGTCACCTACGTCAGTACCATTGTGGTCATGTCGATGGCAGGTATCGCTCAGGGAATTCAACCTCTGGTCAGCTATCATTATGGCAGGAAGATGCCACAGAATTATCATCGTCTTTTAAAATATGCTCTTTGCTTTGGGACGGTGTTTTCCATTGCAGCTTTTCTGATATCCCGGGCGATTGCAAGTCCACTTGTAAACTTGTTCATCTCACCGGAATTAGCACAACTTCGGGCCGATTCTGTAAGAATCTTTTATACATTTTCTTACTCCTTTCTGCTCTGTGGGTTTAACGTGATTATTGGCGGATTCTTTACTTCAATCGAATACCCCAAGTCTGCCATGGCCATCTCTCTGGGAAGAGGATTCATCTTTGTTGCCATAAGTCTCCGGATCCTGACAAGACTTCTTGGGGGAAATGGTATCTGGATGGCAGCAACACTTGCAGAAGGAATGTGTCTGGTACTTACACTGGTATTATTCATGTATTACCGGTCAACATGCACCCATTCTTAATGACCCTCCAATCAAAACAGGAATGTCGGATGCATAACTAATCTTCTCCTATTCTTTCTTTTCTTCCTAATCTTATATCTTCCATCTCTTCGGCCATCTTGGCATCCATATGGTCGAAGAGATAATTCTTATTACTTTCGCGACGGCTTTCATACTCCTCCCGGATCTGACGTCTGACAATCTCTACTTCTTCCCGGAATTCCCTGGATGAGATCAGTGTTCCTCCCTGTCCCAGAGTAACGACCTGTTCTACACCGTCTGACGTAACAACCGTTACGTGATATTTCTTTCCAATCTGATGAACGACCTTCTCAATATACTGATCCGCCGTCTCTGCTTCCTTGGTGTATACCACGTGGATATTGTGATACTTCTGGATCTCCAGCGCATAGCCATCCACCTTATAAGCATCAAAGACCAGTATGACTACACATTTCTTAAAGCCCTGATAATTGCACAGAACATCCATCAGCTTATTTCTCGCTGCTTCGATATTCTCCTTTGCCAGTTCCTTAAGATCATCCCATGCAAATATAACATTATAACCATCTACCAGAAGATACTCCTGAATCTCTTCTTTCTTCTTCGTATGTCTCTCTTTTTCAGCACTTACCGTTCTGGACGCAGGGCTTAACCTGCGCTCTACTTTTCCATAGGTTCGGATAAATATCTCTTCTAATTCTTTCTCTTCCTGACGACTTAAAAGCGCCTGGCGGCTTCTTCCCTTGTCTGAGCGATTCCCTGTATGGCTCACAGTCTTCGGCTGCAACAGCTTCTCTTCCTTTTCCAGCTGGCTTTCAATATGCATATATTCGGGAACCTGATTCCAAGGAACTACGAATCCTGCGCCATGAGAACAGAATACGGAACCGGTCGGGTTATCCAGATCTCTGTCCGGTTCGTATCCACTAATCTCAATCACCTCTTCTGCATTATGGCAAGGTTCATACCCTCTGAACGTACAGATCAGCTTTCCGCGGCCTCTGGAATAACTGTTGACTTCTCTCTGGTAATCCCGCATCGTTGCTACCGGCGCACTTCCAGTCAGAATCGCCATCTCACCATGCGTCTGAGGCGGCTGAAATTCGCCGGACATCTTCTGGATATCCGTCATAGCACGTCCCACCATCTCAGACGGAACTTCCAGACAAAACTCATAATACGGCTCCAGAAGAACGCTCTCTGCCTGCATCAGTCCCTGACGCACGGCACGATAGGTTGCCTGACGGAAATCTCCGCCCTCTGTATGCTTCTGATGGGCTCGTCCTGCTGCCAGAGTAATCTTCATATCCGTAATCACAGCACCTGTCAGCACTCCGCGATGCTCCTTCTCTGCCAGATGGGTCATGATCAGACGCTGCCAGTTCTTGTCCAGCATATCTTCACTACAATTCGTATCCAGAACCAGACCGCTGCCCTTTTTCCCCGGTTCCATGATCAGATGAACTTCCGCATAATGGCGAAGCGGCTCAAAGTGTCCCACACCTTCTACCTTATTCCGAATTGTTTCCTTATATACAATATTTCCCGTGTCAAAGGATACCAGCACATGGAAGCGCTCCTGAATCAGGCTCTGCAAGATCTCAATCTGCATTTCTCCCATAAGCCGGGCATAGATCTCTCCTAATTCTTCATTCCATACGATCCGAAGCATCGGATCTTCTTCCTCAAGCTGCCGAAGATTCCGTAACATGGTATGTACATCACAGCCTTCCGGCAGCAGAATCCGATAATTCAGCACCGGTTCCAGCATCGGAGCCTGAGATTCCTTCTCTATGCCAAGACCTTCTCCCGGATAGGTATGACTCAGACCAGTCACCGCGCAGATACGTCCGGCTTCTGCTTCTTGTATCAATTCATACTTTTCTCCTGAATAGATACGGATCTGATTCACTTTTTCTTCCCAGCGTTCTTCATCCTCTACATGATTTGACATATGATTGGACAACATGGATTTGACCTTCAAGATTCCGCTGGTAATCTTCAGGTACGTCAGACGATTCCCCTGCGAATCACGGGATATCTTAAACACTTTTGCTCCAAATTCCTTAGAATGCGCAGAATCCTTCGCTGCATAAGGCAACGTATATCGTTCCATTCCATCCAGGAACTCTTGAACTCCCTGCAATTTTAACGCTGAGCCAAAATAACATGGATAGACTTTTCTCTGCACGATCAATCGGGCAATCGTCTCTTCACAGAGTTCTCCGGTCTGCAGATATTCGTCCAGAGCCTCCTCTTCACAGGTTGCCAGATTGTCATATAGTATCTCTTTCTCATCATCAAAGGCAATGCAGCCTTCATCCAGACTATGTTTTAATTCATCCAGCAGCTGTTCCCGATCCGTTCCATCCTGATCCATCTTATTTACAAAAAGGAAGGTCGGAATCTGGTAACGCCGCAGAAGATTCCACACAGTACGGGTATGTCCCTGCACGCCGTCCATTCCACTAATCACAAGGATTGCATAATCCAATACCTGCAATGTTCGTTCCATCTCTGCCGAGAAATCCACATGCCCCGGAGTGTCCAAAAGCGTCACCTGTGTCTTTCCAAGTTCCAGGACTGCCTGTTTCGAGAAGATGGTGATTCCCCGATTCCGTTCCAGTTCATAAGTATCCAGATAGGCATTCTTATGATCCACACGCCCTAATTCTCTGATCTTTCCGCCGAGATACAAAAGGCCTTCTGAAAGAGTGGTCTTTCCCGCATCTACATGAGCAAGAATACCTACGCATATATGTTTTTTGGGTTTATTCTCAGATATCACATCCATAGAAAAAGCCCCTTTCTGCAATAAATAATCATCTGTAATAACCTGATTATTATATCACAGGAAGGGGCAGAAGTCGACTAATGATTAATGTATATTCCCATCTGTCAGCGCAACTTTTATATAATCATGATGTACCAATTCCAGATATTTTCCGAATACATCTGTTGTCTTCATTTTTATACTGGATGTGTTCACACAAGGATGGCATGCGAATTCTTCATCTTGCAGCACTTCTTCATCTACCAGCAGCTGTACACGGTTCTCCGGGTCGAAGATCAATCCCATAATGGTTGCCGAACCGGGTGTGACATTTAGATATTTTTCCATATCTTCTGCCGATGCGAAGGACAATCTGGATGTAGGAATCTGCTTCGATAATTCCTTTGTCTGCAGTGACTTCTTTCCCGGCATTACCAGCAGATAGAATGCGGTCTTCTGGCGGTTGCACAGGAACAGATTCTTGCAGATCTCGATCCCAAGTGCCTCATCTACTCCCATACATGCCTCAATCGTAGCAACTGGAGGATGATCTACGCGGACATAGGAAATTCCTGCAGCATCCAACACATCATAAACTTTGATTTCTTTTTCTTTGCGTCCATCTGTATTCAACGGGCGTCCTTCATACAATTCCATCTCTTTCCTCCTGAATCGTTATTCCATGAACTGATCAATCGTAAATAAATTATATTTTTTGGAAATCTTTATATCTTCTTTGGTTAATTTTAATCCTTCAATCAACTCATTGTCTTCCTTAAGTACAGAGGATGCAATCATTACCTTGATTGCCACCGGAAGCATCGTCTTATACGATAGACCTGTAAGCATTCCAAGCTTACGGTTTGTAAGGCTTAGGCTGTTAATGCAGCAGATTAGCACCTGTTCTGTAGGATTATTCTGATTCTGAAGTGTATAATTCTCTATAAATTCATATTTTCTGCTCATCCCTGCATACAAAGCTTTACAGTCTCCTGGATTCTGCACATCCTTCACATCATAAAACAACTGAATTCTCATCTGCCCCGAATCAGACAATATGTATCGCTCTATGATACTTCTCAAGATTCTCTTACTTCTTCCATCGTAAGAATACATATACTGCCGATCAAAAAATTCTCCTTCCAGCTCTTCAGCATGAAACTCATCTTCCTCTGCTGCCAGAAGCTGTGACGGAGCAACCTTCAACACTTGTGAAATTTCCTCCAAAGTGGCCATATCCAGCGATATCAGACCCTTTTCATATTTTGAGATTGTAGATTTGCTCTTATGAATCTGCTTTGCCAGCTCTTCCAGAGTCATCTTATATGCCAGACGATATTTCTTAATATTTTTCCCCACTCGTTTGTCAATACTCATAACCTCTCCGTTTCTTACAAATCACTTTTTTTATGAAATATATCCCAAATTTATTTGAAATCACTTTTTTACTAATGATTTACAGAAAAAGTCTCTCTTTAATACATAAACACGAAAAAAGTTTCCTGTCAAGACACTTTCATCAATTTGCCGGGCACTTTTATTCACGTTAAAATAATATCATATTAAAGGAAAGATACTGAGGAAATTATGATGAATCAAAGACAATATAAAGACACCTTCGTGATTGGATTTGCAATATTTGCCATGTTCTTTGGCGCTGGGAATCTTATTTTTCCACCTTATCTTGGACTGATCACAGGCCAAAAGTGGTTTTTAAGTTTTTTATGTTTTATGTTCATGGACATGGGATTAAGTATTCTAACACTGCTCGTTGTTGCCAAATTAGGGAAAGGAGCTTCTGGAATTACAGAACGACTGGGCAGGATCCCTTCTTGCCTGATTCTGACACTGAATGCACTCTGCCTGGGTCCATTGATTGCCATTCCACGTACTGCCGCGACTGCATATGAATTCTCGATAGCACCATTCTTTCCGTCCTTTGACGGGAAATATTTTTCTATTCTCTTTTTTGCAATCGTCGTTTTATTCTGCCTGAAACAGTCTAAAGTCATTGATATTATTGGAACTGTCTTTGCACCTTTGATTCTTTTGGCACTGCTGATACTTATTGTAAAAGGAATTCTGTCACCCCTTGGTTCTATAGATGCTTCTGCCTCTACGCAGAGCGCAGTAGCGGTCGGTGTTAATGCTGGTTATCAGACGATGGATGTGATGGCTGCCATGATATTCTCTGCCTCTATTTTACTTACACTGCAACAAAAACATTACACTGACACCAAACAACAATTTGATATGATTGCCCGGTCCGGAGTCATTGCTGCCGTTATTCTTTTCGTTGTATATGGAGGTCTGGCATATCTGGGAGCAACCGTATCCAGTATCTACCCTTCAGATACTGACCGGGTTGTACTATTAATCGCAATCACTAAGTCCCTCTTAGGAAAAAAAGGAATGATTCTTCTGGGAATACTGGTCTGTATTGCCTGTATGACACCTGCGATCGGTCTGTTATCATCTGCCGCTTCCTTTTTTGAGAAGCAGACAAAAGGCCACATCAGCTATCGTACATTTGTATTTTTATTTGCAGGCACAAGCTGTATCATCTCAAACTTTGGAATCAGCCGGATTCTGGAACTTGCTTCCCCGATCTTAAGTATTCTCTATCCGGTATTAATCTTACTGGTATTCCTTGGATTATTCCAAAAACGTATTACAAAGGATATGTTCTATCGATTTACCGTTTTCGGGGTATTTTGCATCAGTCTGCTAAGTCTTAGAATCCTATAATCTCTTTGCATACAAAAAAGAGAATCGGTACAAATAATGCCGGCAGCATGTCCAACGTCTTAAACTTTTTAATATTCAGGATACTGCAGCCGGTACACATAATTAAGAAACCACCGACTATACATAATTCTGCTACCATCTCATCAGAGAAAAAACTTGCCGACAGATATTTCGTGAGCAGAAAGATACTGCCTTGCCAACAGAACAGAACCCCTGCTGCAAGTGCCATCCCAATGCCATAGGTAGATGCCAGCACTGTACTTGTCACCATGTCTAATGATGCGTTGGTAAACAGATATGTATTATCTCCATAGAGAGCACTCATTACCGGACCTACAATCGACAATGAACCGATACAGTACAACAGGATACCCGTTGTGAGTCCTTGCGCAAGATTCCCTTTGGAATGACTGTCCACAAAGCGATTGAACCGTTCATCCAGGTTCAATTTGGCTCCGATCAGACTTCCTAATACAAGGCTTACGATAAAGAGTACCGGGTATTCACTTTTTGGCATATTGGATACTACTGCATTAATTCCAATTCCAAAAGCCGCAAGTCCACAGGCCTGAAACATTGCATTTTCATATTTTTCTCCAATTCCCTTTTTCAATACGCTTCCTGCAACACTCCCTACAAGAATTGTCCCTGTATTCACAATTGTCCCTAACATCTTATTTCTCGTTCCTTTCTTATCTTATTCTGTTATGTTCCTTTTTTCTCTCCAATGCAAAGCAAATGATAAAGAAGATGATTCCATATACTGTTGATATTGGCGCTGCAAGACCGACCATCATCAGAGATGTGTTCGGAAGGCTTGCCATAAATATAGAGATTGGAATACGGACACAAAATGCAGCTGTAATTCCTTGTATCATAACCGGTATGCTCTTACCGCATCCATTAAAATATCCGATACTGCTGAATAAAATACAGGTCAAAAGACAGTCTACCGAGAATCCTTTCAGATAATCCGCGCTCTGCAGGATGACCTGCATATCATTGGTGAATAACGCAGACATTACAGTCCCTCCGAAGAATTCGGCCAGGAAAATGAATATTCCCAATGTACAGCCAGTAACCATAGCCGTGCGCACTCCTTTTTTCGCTCTTGCTTTTTGTCCCGCTCCAATGTTCTGTGCCACAAAAGCCGAGACACTCTGCATCACAGAAGACGGCACCAACATAATGAAAGAAATCAGCTTTTGTGCCACACCATATCCAGCCGACTGCATTAAGCCCATATTATTAATGATAGAATTAATCACCAGAAAAGAGATCTGTACCATCGTCTCTTGTAAAGCGATTGGAACGCCGACATTCAGGATTCTTCTTAACTCTCTTGGATATACCCTGCACTGCTGACGGGAAAAAGAGATTGGCATGTCTTGTCTGCGAAGCACGATCAAAGATATGATTACTGATACCAGCTGTGCAGTCACTGTCGCAAGTGCAGCACCGACTACATCCATATGTAAAGCCCCAACGCACACCAAATCTCCGATAATATTTACGACACAGGCAACTCCAACAAAGAGAAACGGAAGATTCGCATTGCCGATTCCCCTTAGAACACCACTAATAACATTATACGCAATAATGATTACAATTCCAGCTGAATAGACACGAATATAGAGAACCGTCTTATCAAAAGATTCCGCAGGAACCTGAAGTAGCCCGGCAATATTTCCTGCAAATGCCTCCAGTAAAACCGTCAACACAATTCCTAATACAGTAAATAATATAATGGTTGTTCCAACAGCATCGCCGGCCGCTTTCGGTTTCTTCTCTCCAATATGCTGTCCGATAATTACCGTTGAGCCCATGGCAAGACTGGTGATAATAAATGTCACCATCTGCATAAATGCACTTCCGGTTCCTACTGCTGAGATACTCGTTGCATCTCCGAATCTGCCGACCACCAGCAGATCCACTGCTCCATATGCCGCCTGCAAGATCAATGCTCCAAGCACAGGCAGTGCAAAACGAATCAAAGACCCGAACACCGGGCCCTCTACAAATGATATTTCTTTCTTATCTTTACTTCTCATAATTCATTACTTCCCATTTTAATGTTTATCTGCTAATATCATGCTATTCAGCATATCACCATTGAGAAGTATTTGTAAAGCATTATATTAATTTTGTTTTCCCGTCACCTCCTTCAGACTTCCATTGGCCGGATTATCAAGAACCTTCCCATCTTCGTCGAAGCGGGAACCATGACATGTGCAATCCCAGCTATGTTCTACCGCATTCCATTTCAGTGCACAACCCAGATGTGAACAACGTTTTTCGGATATTCTTAACAGATTTCCGACCGCAATGCATCCATTAACCAGAAGCTGTGGCTTGAGCATGCTCCTGGACGGGTCAAAGACTGCTGCATACGGATTCTTTTTATTCAATATCTGATCTGTCAGTAGATTAGCTGCTACCATGGAAGAAGTCATTCCCCATTTATTAAATCCCGTGGCTACATAATATTCCGCACAGTTTTTGGAATACCGCCCAATATATGGCACCTCGTCTAATGTCATACAGTCCTGGGTTGCCCAGCAGAATTGTTCTTCCCGGTCATGATAAAACTGTCCGGCAAACTTTCGAAGTTCCTCCCAGTTGCCGCCCATTTTGCCAGTTCTATGATCTCCACCTCCAATCAACAGATAATTCTTATAATTACGAAACGACATTCCACACATTGCCTCATCCACATACATGCCGTCTATCTGAGGCCCATTTTCCAGCGCGATCACGTAAGAGCGATGCTGGTACATCTTCAGATAATACATTCCATGCTTATTGTCAATAGGAAAATGCGTCGTAAAGATTACTTTATGGAATGTAATCTTTCCATTTGCCGTTACAGCCTCATGTTCCTTTAATTCTGTCACAAAAGAATGTTCAAAAATGTTAAGATCTTTTGCAATTGCAGCAACAAATTTCAAAGGATGGAACTGTGCCTGACCTACAAGACCGACGGCTCCCACATGATAGAAAGGAAGCTTTGTCTTCTCCGAAATATCCGTATCCACTCCAAGCCTGCAAAGGGCATCTGCCTCTTTCTCCAGCTTCTTTCTGTCATTTATCGAATAAACATATGCCATCTTTCGTTCAAGATCACAGTTCATCCCATGACACAGTTTCACGAACTGCTGCACTGCCGACTGATTTGCATCCAAATACATCTTTGCCTTTTCGTATCCTGCACTCTTAAGCAAACGATGATAGATCAGACCATGCTGTGCCGTAATCTTGGCTGTCGTATCTTTCGTAATCCCCGAGCAGATGGTCTTCCCCTCGACCAGAACATACGGGACTCTGTTTTCCTGTAAAAAATAAGCGCAGAGAATTCCTGCCATACCACCACCAATGATCAGTACATCCGTCTGGATATCTCCTTCCATACTTTTAAAATGTGGCAATTCTACACTTGCTGACCAGATTGACTCCATTTCCCCTCACTCCTCTTGTATCATAATGAAAAGATATATTATATTCTGTGCATATGTGAGCAGATTATCCACATAATCTTTTCTTGAATGAAAAAAAATACACCCACTTATTATGACATATGCTATAATGTTCCATAACGATTAAGAAAAGGAGCGAATTACAATGGATATTACGAACGATATCAAATATATAGGCGTCAATGACCATGATATTGACCTTTTTGAAGGCCAGTACGTTGTCGAAAATGGAATGGCCTATAATTCTTATGTTATTGTCGATGAAAAGATAGCCGTATTCGACACAGTTGATGCCCGTTTTACCGAAGAATGGCTGAACAACTTAAGAGCAGTGATTGGAGAAAAGTCGCCTGACTATCTGATCATTCAGCACATGGAACCTGACCACTCTGCGAATATTGCAAAATTCATGGAAATATATAAAGATACTGTTATCGTTGCCACTGCCAAGTCATTTGCCATGATGAAGCAGTTCTTTGGCAATGATTTTAAAGACCATCAAATGGTCGTAAAGGAAGGGGATACTCTTTCTCTTGGAAAGCATGAATTAACATTTATCACTGCACCAATGGTTCACTGGCCAGAAGTTATGGTAACATATGACAGCTTTGACAAAGTATTATTCTCCGCCGATGCCTTTGGAAAATTCGGAGCACTGGATGTTGAAGAAGACTGGGCATGTGAAGCTCGCCGCTATTACATCGGAATCGTCGGAAAATACGGCACACAGGTTCAGGCCCTTCTGAAAAAAGCAGCAAAACTTGATATTCAGACCATCTGTGCTCTTCATGGACCTATCCTGACCGAGAATCTGGAATATTATCTGAACCTCTATAATATATGGTCCTCTTATTCTGTAGAGTCCGAAGGCGTTATGATTGCCTACACTTCTGTCTATGGAAATACAAAGAAAGCAGTTGAAGAATTAGCAGACATGCTGAAAGAAAAAGGATGCCCGAAGGTCGTTGTCTGTGACCTCGCTCGCGAAGACATGGCAGAAGCTGTAGAAGACGCTTTCCGCTATGGCAAACTGGTACTTGCTACTACGACCTATAACAACGACATCTTCCCATTCATGCGCGAATTCATCAATCACCTGACAGAACGGAACTACCAGAACCGTACCGTTGGGCTGATTGAGAACGGCTCCTGGGCGCCGACTGCCGCAAAGAAGATGGCACAGATGCTGGAAGGCAGTAAGAACCTTACATTCACCGACACAACCGTAAAAATCTTATCAGTACTCAATGACGACAGCCGTGCACAGTTAGAAGCACTGGCTGAAGAATTAAAATAGGGATACGGTAAATTAATTTGGGACGGGGGTTTTTTCATTTTCCCCCGTCCCCAAGTAACTTTTTTATTTCTTCTTTTGTCGCTAACATTTCTGAAAATGCGCTTGCGCTTCCTGCTGCAAGTCCCATACGAAATGCATATTCGTAACTTTTCTGTTCTATCCATCCTGCAAGGAAGCCTGCCACCATGGAATCTCCTGCTCCCACAGCATTGACCAGTGTACCTTTTGGTGCAGGAGCATCATATATCTTTCCATCTGCTGCAATCAGAACTGCTCCTTCTCCGGCCATAGATACCAACACGTTAGCAGCACCCATTGCCTGTAACTTTCTCGCATAAGGAATCACCGACTCCCTTGTCTTAAGTTCTGTCTGAAAGATTTCTCCCAATTCGTGATGATTAGGTTTCACCAGAAACGGATGAAACTCCAGCACATTCATCAACAGGTCTTTGGTTGCATCTACAACAATCATAACTTCGCGTCCATCCAGTCTTTTCATGATTCTTCTATAGATATCATCCGGCATGGACTTTGGAATACTTCCTGCAAGAACTAAGATGTCTCCTCTTCCGAGAATATCTAACTTTTTCATCAAACAATCCACAGCTTCTTCACTAATCTCTGGTCCCGCACCATTGATTTCTGTTCCGTCAATAGATTTTAACTTTACATTAATTCTTGATACTCCGTTCTCAAGCACAATAAAGTCTGATCGTATTCCCATCTCCCCCATACGGCGGATAATCTCCTGTCCGATAAATCCTGCGACAAATCCCAATGCTGTACTTTCAATTCCAAGATTCCCCAGTACCGTCGATACATTGATTCCCTTACCTCCCGGCAACATCAATTCTGAACTTGTGCGATTTGTAAGACCCAATTGAAAATCATCTACTGAGACTATATAATCCAGCGATGGATTAAATGTGACCGTATATATCATCTTAGTTTCTCCTTAATCTATGCTTTTTCTTCTTAAGCCACAGCTCTAAACTCCCGCAGCTTCTGCTTCGCCTCCGGATTCAGGTGTCTTGGAACCTGAATCTGTACTGTCACGTACTGATCGCCCTTCACCTGCGGATTCTTCATAGATACGATTCCTTTGCCACGAAGCCGGATCTTCGAGCCAGACTGTGTACCTTCCTGAATCTTACAGGACACATTGCCATATAGAGTCGGAACGATTACCTCGCCACCCAATACTGCCGTTGTAAATGGAATATTGAGCGTAGTATAGACATCCATACCCTTGCGCTCATATCCAGGCTTCTTTCCTACCGTTACTTCCAGCATCAGATCTCCTGCCTCACCACCATTCATGCCTGGCATACCCTGTCCGCGAAGCCGAATCTTCTTGCCCGTATCAATTCCGGCCGGTACGTGTACCTTCAACGACTGAACCACGCCGTCAGGGTTCTGGAGCTGAATGACCTTATCACAGCCAAATACCGCCTCGTCAAAGCTTACTTCTATGCCAGCTGATACATTCTTCCCTTTCTGGCGGAAATTACTCTGCCGAAAACCTCCATAACCGAATCCACCCTGACTGAATCCACTCTGACTAAATCCATCCCCGAAGATATTCTTAAGAATATCATCCATATCCCCGCCTTCGAAATGGAATTCCTGATAGCTGCCATTTCCATTCTTATAAAAATCAGATGTATTTCCACTGCCGTCAAAAGCTGCGTGGCCAAACTGATCATATAACTTCTTCTTTTCTTTATCACTTAAGACATTGTAGGCTTCCGTTACTTCTTTGAACCTGGCAGCCGCTTCAGGATTATCACCATTCATATCTGGATGGTACTTCTTTGCCAGTTTTCGATATGCTTTCTTAATCGTAGCTTCGTCTGCATTTCTTCCGACGCCAAGTACTTCATAATAATCTTTCTTTCCTGCCATTGTCCTCACCTTTCTTTCCTGGAAATTCATATACATATATAGAATATTTCATTGTTCTACTTGTAATATAACACTTGTTTCTTCGAATTTCAAGTAAGAAATGGAAGCTCCTTTCGATTTAAGCAGATTTAATACTCTTTCGGGATATCACCTAAACCATACATCTCTTTGAATTTTTTCAGATCCGACTCATCCCGAATCAGCATAATATCCTGAAATTTCCCCGTATGAATATCCTTGAATCCTGCCACCTGCTCTCCGGTACAGATACTGCAATGGATTACCGGCTTCTGATTCCTGGCATCATATTCTTTTCGTATGACTTCTTTTTTCTTGAATAAATGAATCATTGTATCTCACCATCCCAAACGCTTATTCCACGCACTCATCAAACAACTCCAAATTCTCCTGCAATTTTTTAAAAAACAAGCTGGTATGATAACCATCCGCCGATGCATGGGAGATGGTCACCGTCACAGGTAATGTATAACATCCACCCTGTTCCGTATATTTTCCAAATACAATGATAGGAAAAAGAGCAGGTGCATCCACTGTGCTGGTCGCATATCCGGTATAATCAAGCCACGGAACACAGCTGACACAGAAGAAGTTCGCAGGCTGTTCCGGTCTTCCCTTAATTCCATGCTGATTCCCATATCTCATGAGGACCTCTTCAAATCCTTGATAAAACTCTGAAAAATCCGACCTGTATTCCGTCCACAGATCACTAAAGGTCTCATCATCCTCATGAAATACTGTAAAATTCGGATGAGATACCTTCCAGACTCCTGCACCGCCTTCCGGCGGCACCATCATCCTCATAGAATCCATCATATTGACCGTCTTTGAAACCACATATAAAAAGCAGCCAAAAAATCTCTTTTTATGTAACCTTGCAAACTGAAGAATCTTCGTCACATCAATCTTCGCAGTCAAAGAATAGCCACATTTCAAAGAATTCCTATAGTAAGTGAAATGCTCTCTGCGTGGCCAATGTTCCATATCTATTTTTTCATATGCCGGTAATTCCTTCTTCATATCTTCACCATCACTTCTTCCATCTATTGTCTCTCCTGCACTCTATACATTTCTCTACATGTATTAGTATAGCTCAACCACTCTCCGGTCGCAATGCACGATTTTTCTACAAATGCATCTTGTTTTTCTTACAAATAACTTGTAGTATGATAGCAGAATATTCATCAAAGGAGACCGCATCATGGATTTGAAAAAGCTAACGGTATTTCTCACTGTTGCAGATTACGGCAATTTTACAAAAGCAGGTGAAGACCTTGGATATACCCAATCTGGAATCACTCAGATGATGAAATCCTTAGAACAGGAAGTGGGATTTCCACTCTTCATCAAAAGACATCACGGAGTTACTCTGACAAACGAAGGCAAAGCATTACTCCCTGCAATCCGTAATCTATTGTCTGCCAGTGAATCTTTGAAACAAGAGATTTCTTTTATGAAAGGTGCCAAAAAAGGAACCATAAAGATTGGTTCCTACATTAGTTGTGCCATCCATTGGCTTCCGGAGATTATTAATAACTTTCAGAAAGAATACCCTGAGATTCTTTTTGATATTATTGAAGGAGATGAGCGTGACTTAGCTGACTGGGTCGAGAATCACAAAGTAGATATCGGTTTCACAAGCTATCAGCCGAATCAGAATTATAAATTCATTCCTGTCTTTGATGACCCTATGTATGCTGTCATGCATAAGGAACATCCATTTGCGCAATACGATGAGATTCCCATTGAGTGGTACGAGAATACACCATTTGTAGTATCCGAATATACTTATGTCAATGAAGTTCACCGACTATTGAAAAAATATAAAGTAAAACCAGATATCAAATACACCATGAGCAATGATTTTTCCATTCTATCTATGGTTGAACATAATCTTGGAATCAGTATTTTACCCGGTATGATTCTTAGAGGGCGTACGGGAAACTTTGAAGCTCGTCCGCTAAAGCCACGTGCTTACCGGCGACTGGGCATGGCAATCTCATCATCAGATGAGCTGTCCCCTGCCTTGAAAATATTTATCAAATATGCACAAGATTATCTTCTGGATTAACCCACGCTGATACAAAAAATGACAACCGCCATTCCCCTGCGGTTGTCATTTTATCTACTTAACTTAAATTAATGTGCATGTCTTTCGCTGTTGAAAATGTTCACAAATCCATATGCAGCTACAATTGCAATTATTGTCCATCCAATCATGTCTACACCTCCCACAAAGCACTTAATGTTTCCTTCTGATTAAAGTATAGAACGTTTCCTGACATTTGTGAAATGAAGCTTTTTCATCCTGACATTACATTTTCTAATGTTTCTTACTATATCAAATATTTTCAAAAAAAATTGTATAAAATTCAAAAATAATCTTGATTTTTATCTGAAAATCTGTTTGTCTATTATATAGAGTATTAATATTACATAAATAGAGTGAGGTATGTAAAATGAAACCTATCAAAGAAGGAAAAGTACGTGAAATTTATGATAACGGTGATAGCTTAATCATGGTCGCTACTGACCGTATCAGTTGTTTTGATGTTATTTTGAACAATGAAGTAACCAAAAAAGGAACTGTTCTGACTCAGATGTCCAAGTTCTGGTTCAATCTTACAGAGGACATTCTTCCAAACCACATGATTTCTACAGATGTTAAAGATATGCCTGAGTTCTTCCAGCAGCCACAGTTTGATGGCAACAGCATGATGTGCAAGAAGCTTCATATGCTTCCAATCGAATGTATCGTTCGCGGATATATCACCGGAAGCGGATGGGCAAGCTATCAGGAAAATGGTACTGTATGTGGAATCAAACTCCCAGAAGGTTTAAAAGAATCTGACAAACTGCCGGAGCCAATCTATACACCTTCCACCAAAGCCGAAATCGGAGATCACGATGAAAATATTTCTTACGAGCAGAGTATTGAACATCTGGAGAAGTATTTCCCAGGAAAAGGGGAAGAATATGCAACTAAGCTCCGTGACTGTACCATCGCTCTTTACAAAAAATGTGCAGATTACGCGTTAAGTCGCGGTATCATTATCGCAGATACCAAGTTTGAGTTTGGTCTGAATGAAAATGGAGATATCGTAATCGGCGATGAGATGCTGACACCAGACAGCTCACGTTTCTGGCCTGCAGATACTTATGAGCCTGGACACGGACAGCCATCTTTTGACAAGCAGTTCGCACGTGACTGGCTGAAAGCGAACCCAGACAACAATTGGACTCTTCCAGATGATATCGTAGAAAAGACTATTGATAAATATCTTCAGGCATATGAGATGCTTACAGGGGAGAAGCTTTAATAAAAATAACCGGGGACATAGATTTTTATTCTAAACTGGCCTGCTGATTTTTCCATTAACTGGATATTTATTTCACGCCATTGCTATTGTAAAGTATGGTACATCATAGGAAAAGGAAGAGAGGTCTTATTTATGAATTCAAATCTAAAAAAGATCGTGACAACAGCATTGTTTGCTGCTCTTGCCTGTGTTGCCACGATGTCTATACGTATCCCTACCCCAGGAACCAGCGGCTATATTCATCCAGGTGATGCTATTGTAATACTGGCCGGAGTTTTTCTCGGTCCAGGCTGGGGATTTCTTGCAGGAGGCATTGGTTCTGCAATGGCTGATCTGCTTGGCGGATACTTTGTATATGTCCCAATTACTTTTGTCATCAAGGGATTGATTTCCCTGATTTCCGGTCTTATCTACCAGAAATTAGGTACAACATCTAAAAGTCGCTACACAGCTGTCATCCTTGGTGGTGTAGTGGACATCGTGCTGGTAGCCGGTGGATACTTTTTGTGTGAAGCTGTATTTTTATATGGATTCGCAGCTTCTGCCGCCAGCATCCCTGCAAACATCATTCAAGGTGTTGGCGGACTCATTATCTCTTGTGTTCTGTATCCAGTCCTGAATGCAATTCCTGAAGTTCGACAGGTAGCTTAAGAAAATGACAAAAAGAGACGGAGATTTTTGAAAAAACTCCGTCTCTTTTTTAATACCCATATCTCTTTTTCTTACCAGGTACGTGAATTCAATTCTTTAAACTGAGCAACAGTAGATACGTGAGAATTCATACCACCATCAACATTGATAATCTGTCCTGTTACATATTCGCTCTCATCAGAAGCAAAATATACACACATATGACCGATGTCTTCTGGGCATCCATAGCGGTTAACCATGATATTGCTTAAGAAGATATCCTTAAGGGCCTGTGGAACATGTGCTTCATTCTGTGGTGTAACAATAAGTCCCGGACGAACACAGTTGCAACGGATATTTTTCTTTCCTACCTGCAAAGCGGTATACTTTGTTAACATATCAACACCTGCTTTTGCACATGCATAAGCTGTAGAGCCAAGGTCTCCTGAGCAAGAAGCCATAGAACCGATATTGATAATAGAACCACCTTTTTCATTCTTTTCCATGTAAGGAAGTACACACTGTGTAGCATAGAATGTTCCGCGAAGATCGCTCTGGAAGATTGCATCCCACATCTCCAGTGTCAATTCATCAATACGTCCATCTTTCAATGCAACATTTGCAGCATTATTTACAAGGATATCAATCTTTCCATATTTTTCATATGTATCTTTGATCAATTCTTCTACACTTTCAATCTGTGTAATATCCATGAAATGATAAGAAGCTTCTCCGCCTGCTTCAACAATACTGTCAACAACAGCCTGTCCTTTTTCTTTTCTACGTCCGCAGATAACTACCTTTGCCCCTTCTGCTGCAAATAAATTTGCAATTCCAATACCAATTCCACTGGTTGAACCAGTTACAATAGCAACTTTGCCTTTTAATCTGTCCATTTCTAAAACCTCCTAGTCTGTAATGTCACTCTTTATAAAAAATATAAAAAGGCGTATAAATTCGTTAATGTTACTATAGCTCATTTAGAAAAATAAATCAACCTATACAAATTTACTAAAAGAAATTTTTTAATTACAACACATTATTGACATGTTTTTCACCAAATTCTACAATAAAAGAAGTATTATTCATATCTTCTATACTCCCTTGGCGTCACTCCGAACATCCCCTGAAACGCCCTGGCAAAGTAACTCATGTGTCCAAACCCGCAACGACTTGCGATACCTGTAATTGTATAATCTGTAGTCATCAGCATATCCGCCGCAATCTGCAGACGATACTTTTTCACATATTGAATCGGTGTGATTCCAAGCACATTTCGAAAGCAACGCAGACATTCACTCTCACTGACATTAGCACTTGACGCAAGCACTTTGGTCGTAATCTCAGACATATAATTATCATGGATATATTCCAACATCTTTTTGACCCGTTCATCTTCTCTTTCCTGTTTGGCAGAAACAGGCCGAATATCTTTCTTGTACTCCGATACAACATTACATATCATCTTCGATAACTGCTCTCGAATGACAAATTCATAACCAAATGGTTCATCCAGGCAAGCCTTCCAGAATTGATCCATATATTCTTGCATACATACACTCTTCTCAGACTCATTTGAAAATATTATGCTATGAAGTCTTGAGTTTTCTATGAGTGGACATACATACTTCTGCCAGAATACCCCTTCTACTCCATTGCACAAAAATTCCGGCAAAAACACCACTGAGTGCAAAATGCATTCCTTATCACCTGCATTAGAAGCTGCATGCATCACTCCGCTGTTAATAAATATTATATCTCCACGATTTAGAACGATCTGCTCATTTGGAAGCGATACAAGCAGACTTCCCTTTACCATATAAATAAATTCCAGTTCTCTGTGCCAGTGCCAGATTGCTTCAAAATTCGTAAAATCATTATCATATGCAGCGACAGGAACAAGGGTAGTTCCATGCATACCTAATTCCGCGCCATTTTCCGTAGTCAAAACTGTTCTGGGTTTATAGATCATCTCTTTCTCCTGACTGTTTTGTGCTATTAATAAGGTTATAATATGATATTATCATCTAATTTCAAATGATACAATGCTATTATAAATAGAAAGAAGGCGTAATATATGATTGAACTTCAAAATCAGATTTGGTGGCGCAGACTCATTGTCATGCTGCTTGGAATTTTTATTATGGGCATGGGCATCAGTCTGTTTAAACTCTCTGTCATGGGAAATGACCCACATAGTGCTATGGTCATGGCAATCGGCAAATGTATCGGACTTTCTTTTTCTGCCATGCTCATCATCATTAATTCTATATGGTTTATTCTGGAAATCTTCCTGAATCGGAAGTTGATCGGAATCGGAACCTTTTTCAACTGGTTCTGTGTTGGCATTTTTGCTGATATGTGGGCAAATATTCTGGACAACTTCTTTACCACTCCTGATAATATGATCTCCAGATTCATTCTCATGTTCACAGGAGTCATCATACTGTCCTTTTCCGCTGCCCTTTATCAGACGGCTAATCTCGGAATTGCTCCTTATGACTCCATCTCGCTTATTATGGATGCGCACTTGGTCTGGGACCTTTTATTAATTATTTCACTCATACAGCCGCAAGAAAACTCTGCGGATACGAAAAGGCAGTAACAGTCCCTTAATCCGGACTGACCTGCCCTTTCTCATCAATATCATATAGTTCCTTTTTATCTTCCACCTCTACATATATGCAAGCGTGTCTTCTTATCACTTTCCGCCCGCCTTCATCTCCCTGTAATTCCATAAGTTCTGGAATCAGTCGGGCAGAGAAAAGTGTAGGATTTCCCGGAATTCCTTTATATATTGCAGATATTGTCTCAACGCCTGGCGCTGCCTGATCTGCCAGGCGTTCCAACGTCTTTTCTGTCAGATATGGCTGATCTGCCACGATAAACATAATATAATCCTCTTCTGCAATATTGCCAAGTGCCTGAACTGCCCTTTTCACAGTATAAGACATTCCTTTCCGGCTATCCGGGCTGTCTGCTGTGTGGATTCCTTTTGTTCTTGCATACTGCAAGATCTCCGAATATTGGGAAATCACCAACAGTGAACAATCCTGTCGTTTTTTACAAAACTTAAAAACCATATCCAGACCATGTTGGTACAACGATTTCCCATGAAAAATATGCAATAATTTATTTGAACCAAAACGGCGGCTGTTTCCAGCCGCCAAATATATAATATGCTTATTCATCTGCAAGCCTCATCAGAATCTTTTCCGGAGTAATCGGCAGCGTTCGGTGCCATACTCCTGTTGCATTGTAAATTGCATGCGCCAGTGCCGGAGCCGGTGTGTTAATAACAATCTCACCAATGGATTTCGCACCAAACGGTCCCGTTGGTTCATAGCTGGATTCGAATTCCACCTGCAGATGTCCCATATCCAGACGTGTCGGTACTTTATACTGCATAAAAGAATTCTCCAGGATCCTTCCTGTCGGAGAATAGGTTACATTTTCATAAAGTGCCATACCAATTCCCTGTACCAGTCCACCTTCTGTCTGAATACGTGCCAGATTCGGATTGATTGGCGTTCCACAGTCTACGACTGCAACATAATCCAGCACATCCACCTTTCCAGTCTCTTTATCCAGTTCTATTTCAACCATTCCGACCATATAAGGTGGTGGTGACACAGGAGAGCTATGGGTTGCTGTAGTCTGGGCAGCTATCTCATTATTTGCCATGGATTTTGTAGCAATATCGAATCTTGATACGAAACCGCTGCCATCCAACTTACGAACACCTTCTCCAGTAAATTCCACTTCACTTTCTTCACATTCCAGCATTCCTGCAGCAATCTTGCACAGATTACCTTTCAGTTCTTCACAGGCCATCTCAACTGCCTTTCCAGTAATATAGGTCGTCGATGATGCATAAGACCCAGAATCATAAGGAGAAGAATCCGTATCTGCGCCATAGACCTCTATGTCATCTACCGAACAATTCAGACATTCTGCCGCCATCTGCGCCAGAATGGTATCACATCCAGTTCCCATATCTGCCGCACCGATAATCAGATTATAGAAGCCTTCATCGCCAAGCTTAACGGTTGCAGATCCTACATCCAGATTCGAGATACAGGAACCTTGCATTGCCAGAGCCATACCTGCAGTCCGTACTTTCCCATTCCCCATATCACGAACCGGATATCGCTCTTCCCAACGGAACAGTTCCTTACATTTATCAATACAGCGATCTAAAGCACAGGCATTAGCCTTCTCACCATAATAAGCCGGCATTACCATACCCTCACGGACAATATTCTTCATACGAAGTTCAATTGGATCCATATGAAGACGTTCTGCCAGTTCATTGACCGCACTTTCCAACGCAAAGATTCCCTGCGTTGCACCGTAGCCACGATAAGCTCCTGCCGCCTGGACATTAGTATAGACAACATCATAGGCAAAGCGATGAGCTTCCAGTCCGCCTGTGTAAAGCGGGATAGATTTATGTCCGGACAGACCGACAGTTGTAGGACCATGCTCACCAAATGCACCGGTATTGGATAACGTATAGACATCCAGTGCCCGGATCTTTCCATCTCTGGAAGCTCCCAGCTTTATATGGACTTCCATCTCATGACGAGGAGAGGCTGCCGTCTGACATTCTTCTCTGGTATAGATCATCTTCGCCGGACGCTTCGTCTTCCAGGTCACAAACGCTGGATACACTTCTGCAACTACCGTCTGCTTTGCGCCGAAGCCTCCGCCAATACGCGGCTTTTCCACACGGATTTTAGACTTCGGGATATCCAATGCATTGGCAATGATACGCCGGCAGTGGAATACAATCTGCGTAGAACTGATGACATGAAGTCTTCCATAACGGTCAATCTCCGTATAAGTACGGAAGGTTTCCATCATTGCCTGCTGGCAGGCCTTCACATGATAGGTATGATCTACGATCTCATCACAGTCTGCCATCACTGCATCCACATCTCCATCCGAGGACACCTCACTGGCACATAAGTTTCTCTGATTATCTGCACCTATCGGACACAGGGAACGCCAGTTATCTTCTGGATGTACCAGAATCGGATTATCCTTTGCCGCCCGAAAATCCAGTACCGGTTCCAGCACCTCATAAGTCACCTTGATCATCTTCAATGCTTTATTGACTGCCTTTTCCGTCTCTCCGGCAACAATGGCAACAGCGTCTCCTACAAACCGGACTCTCTGGTCTAACAACAGACGGTCATAGGGAGACGGTTCTGGATAAGTCTGTCCCGCCATGGTAAACCGCTTCTGCGGAACATCTTTATAAGTGTAAACTGCCACAATTCCTGGCACTTTCAATGCAGTATCTATCTTAATCTCTTCAATCAGAGCGTGTGCATGTGGACTTCTCAATACCTTTACTACCAGCGCATCAGACGGAGTGATATCATCGACATAAGCCGGCTTGCCAAGCAAGAGCTGCATAGCATCTTTTTTACGGACGGGCTGACCTACCGTTTTAAACTTCTGTTCCATACTGCTACACTCCTTTCTTCCAGTCCAGGTATGCACGAATTCCACGAAGCTGACCTTCATATCCAGAACAACGGCATAGGTTTCCTGCCAGATATGCACGAATCTCATCATCCGTAGGGTCGGGATTCTCACGAAGCAGCACAATCGTATTCATAACGAATCCCGGATTACAGAATCCACACTGCTCTGCACCCTGATCTGCAATAAAGCCAACGAACTCCTCGGCTTCTTCCTGGAGCCCCTCCAGTGTCTGAATCTTATGGCCGGAAGCCCGCGCTGCAAGCACACTGCAAGATAACACCGGCACATCATCCATCAGAACCGTACACAGTCCGCAATTAGCAGTCTCGCATCCACGCTTCACGGAATAACATCCTTTTGACCTTACAAAATCAATCAGCAGCATATCCGGATCAACTGCTGCCGTTACCTTTTTCCCATTCAGAATCAGTTCAATATCCATTATGATACCTCCTGAAGTGCAAGTGCTGCACGACGTACCAGCACACTGCATATTTTTCTGCGGTAATCAGCTCCGCCTCGTATATTACTTCCAAATCTTGCTCTGGATGCGATATCCTCCGCAAATGCTTCTGCCACTTCCAGAGTAATCCCTTGTGCAAGAATCTGCTTTTCATCGTCAAAAAATACTGCTTTCATCGGACGTGCCCCTACCACACAAGTATAACGTCCTTCCAATTCCGACAATGCACAGGTAAGGACCGGAAAATCTGTCTCTGTATTTCTCATGGACAAATAGACCGTTTTTCTTTCCGTCTTTGGCACAATCACGCGCACTAAAATATCACGGGTCTGACGCGGAAAATCTGCAAATTCTTTCACGCTCATGATTCCTGCGTGATACAACTCTACTTTTGCATCCAACGCCATAAATAATGTCAGAACATCAGAAAATCCAAAACGTCCATAGATGCTTCCACCAAGTGTTGCCACATTACGGAACTGCACTCCTACAATATGCTGAACAGACTCTGCAAGTGCTCCTTGTGTCAGTGCATTCAATCCAGCATGCTTCTCCAGCGCCCGAAGCGACACCATCGCTCCAATCCTGTACTCCTGAGGCGTCTCTTCAATCTGATCTAACCCCAGATCACACAGATCAATTGCTGTACCACGATTGCCACTCTGCATTTTCAGCCATAGCATTCCTCCAAGTACAACATTATTCTTCTTTTGACAAAGCTCATACGCTTCTTCCAGGCTCTGTGCCCGAACATATTGATTAAATGAAAGCATATTTCTACCCTCCGGATGTAATATTACGCTTCCTCTTTTGGAAGCAGAACATTCAGAATAATCGCAACAAATGCGGCCGGAACAATTCCAGAACCGCCAAAAATCAGCTGAACAGCCTTTGGAAGACCAGAAAGGACAGCACTGTTCGCACCAATTCCATATCCAAGTCCAAGTGCCACAGATACAATCGTCATATTACGTGCAGTCAATGGTTCTTTCGTGATCAGCTGAATACCACTCATAACAATAGATGAGAACATAATAACAGCAGCCCCTCCAAGTACACACTGTGGCATGATAGACACAAGTGCAGCAAGCTTCGGCAGCAATCCACAAAGGATCAAGAATATTGCACCACATCCCAATGCAAAACGATTGACGATCTTAGTCATCGTAACAAGTCCTACATTCTGGCTGAATGATGTATTCGGCAATACGCCAAAAAGAGCTGCAAAGCTAGATCCGACACCGTCACACATAACACCGCCTGACAATTCTGAATCCGTTGCTTCCCGACCCATACCACCTTCGATACAGCCCGAGATATCTCCTACTGTCTCAACAGCCGTAACAATGAACATGATTAAAACCGGCACGATCGCGCGCAGATCAAAGACCGGTTTCACCGGCATGATCTGCGGAACTGCAAACCATTTTGCCTGAGCAACCTTGTCCCAGTTCAGGACCCATGCCTTCGTATATTCCACACCATCTGCGTTGACTGCAGTCGTCGGCAAAAAGATTGCCAGCACTGCACAAATAATATATCCTGCAATGATACCGAACAGGATGCAAGAAGAACTGGTCAGTCCTTTTGTTCCATGCTTCAATACCAGAATAATAATCATAACTACCAGTGCAATCAGAAGATTCTCAATAGAACCATAATCATTCGCAGAAGAGCCTCCACCAAACGAACTTACACCTACACCAATCAAAGACAGACCAATCGCGAGTACAACCGTACCTGTCACAACAGATGGGAAGAACCGACAAAGCGGTTTTAAGAACGCACCAAGGACAGTCTCAAAAAGTCCTCCGATCAGACTTGCCCCCATAATTGCACCATAAGCTGCGACACCGCCGCCCATGATCTCTACAACACTCTGGAATACACCGATAAATCCAGAACTGGTTCCCATGATGATCGGCACCTTTCCACCGATAGGTCCAATTGCAAATAACTGTACTAATGTTACAATACCAGCAATCAACATTGCATTCTGAAGCAATGTAACCTGAAGCGCCGCAAAATCTTCTGATCCGCAAGCCGCAGTAATAATAAGAATCGGGGTAAGATTACCCACAAACATTGCCAGAACATGCTGAAGCCCTAACGGAATTGCCTGTTTTAACGGGATTCGCCCCTCAAATTGATATGGACTGCTCATAAGAGTATTTTCATTCGTATTATTTGTTCCCATAATATCCTCTCTCCTTAGAATTTTTACGCAGTCCATTATATCAGAAAACTCTATGAATTTGGGAAAAATTATATTTATCTATCAAAAAAATATTTTTCGATCAAAATCAGAAACGACTACCTCCAGAACGCTTCCCGCGATACACCTTGCCTTATCCGATATTGTAAAGCAATGGCTCAGTTCTTCCTTTCTTGGATCAATGTCTGCAATTTTAAATCCTCTCGGAACCGAATAGCCCTCTCTTAACAGTCCCCGAAGAATTCCCGGAATGGATGCCAACACCGGACATCTGCTTCCATCCGACTGTTCGATCCATGCAATTTCTTCACCCACATTTACAATATCTCCAATCTTACAGATATTATGAAATATTCCTGATTGTGTGGAATGAATTACGCGTTCCGAAGCATAACCGCCAATCATGCCCGGAATTCCAGTATTGGGAATCGCACATCCCTTACGAATCACTCGTCCAAGATCATGTCCTCTCTTCGTCTCGATAACGACATCCACATCTTTTCCTGCTTCGAATCCCGGACCAAGTGCTATAGTAAGTGGTGCCATCTCTCGATGTGTTCCCAGATTTTTCTTTGCCAGAATTGCATCTACTACTACGCGAGAACGCATCTTTTGAATTACCTCTCCCATCGGGTCAACCAGAACCGGAACATTCCCCTCTTCCATGATGTCAAATGCTTCTTTCCAATGATGGATTCGGATTCCTCTCATTCCTTCCACCACGGTCTGTCCATCATATACAGCCTCACAGATGGACACCTGTCTCCGGATTGCAGCCGGATGCGCTGTCTCCAGGACCAGAACTGGAAGTCCCACACTCCACAAGCGGTGAATCGTTCCTGTCGCAAGGTCTCCGCCGCCCCGGACAATGATTAATCTATCCTTCATCTGTCAATTCCTCTCTTCTCCAAAGCTCATCAGAACACAAGAATGAATTCCTTGTTTCTTTAATAGCTTTCGAATCTTTTCAGCCGCCTGCCTTCTGACTTCGTTGTCACACTGATTCAGGACGACATAATAATCTCGGCATCCTACATTCTTCCGGGTTCCTTTATCTGATTCCAGAATGGCCGCCATTCGCTCTGCCGTCAGCAGATCCGTCTTCCTTATTCCCAACAGGCGAGCTGCTTCTTCCTTACGAAAACAAGCTTCTTCTATAGTCTTTCCATATGCAGCCATTCCCATTACACCAACAACAATATCCGAATCCTCTAACAATACCGGCTCATGGTCAGCCGGCACTTTGCAAGGCATCCTCTTTGCTCCGTCCGCCTCAATCAAGATAATATCCGCCAGTTTAGCATACGCTGACAGCTCCTGGGCAGGAAGGCCTGCCAGTTTTCCTTCTTCTGCGGCCTCTCCTACAACCGCATAAGAGCCTTGTCTCCATAAGTTCTGTATTTCTTCAGAACTACATGCCCACAATTTCTCCTTCGGCTTATATATGTGTGTCGTTGTCGTAACAAGCGTCCTGGCTCCAATTTTCGTAAATTGCCTGGCAAGCGCATACATAAGCGTTGTCTTTCCACCTGCCCCGACAAGCGATATCACATGCCCCTTTTCTTTTAAAAATGGAAATCTCTCTAACATCTCTACCGTCCTCTGATATCTATATTTACACCTTATAGGACCTGTCACTTGCAGTTTCTTTCAGATAGATAGAAATACAAAGACAGGTGGGCATTCATCCCACCTGTAATATATCATTCTTTCTTATTCCCGAAATGTAATGGTCTGCGCATCCGCATCCATATCGTCAACAATTGCCAGAGACTCTACTCGTAATCCCTGCTCTCTTAACTTCGCACCACCTTGCTGGAATCCTTTTTCAATCACGATTCCGATTCCCACAACATTCGCCTGCGCTTCCTGAATGATCTTCACCAGCCCCATCGCAGCGCATCCATTTGCCATAAAATCATCAATGACCAGAATATTTTCTCCCGGTTGAATGAAACGACTTGCTACAATTACATCGTATGTCCGCTTATGTGTAAAAGATTCAATCTGCGCGGATAACATTGTACCATCAAGATTAATGGACTGTGTCTTCTTCGCAAAAACGACCGGGCAGTCAAAATACTGCGCCACAATTGCAGCGATTCCAATACCTGATGCCTCAATTGTTAAGATTCTGTCCACTTTTACGTCTGCAAAACGACGCTTAAATTCCTTCCCTATCTCATTGAAAAGCTGGATGTCCATCTGATGATTCAGAAAATTATCTACCTTCAGTACATTCCCAGGCTTAATAACCCCGTCTTTTCGAATACGTTCTTTTAAAAGTTCCATGTCTGTTTGTTCTTCTTTCTATGTTTATTTAAACAAAATTATAACAGCTTCCAGTTTTGTTGTAAATAATAAAGAAAGGAATTTCCTCTAGCAATCATCAGTCAGAAACAGCAGGTATTCCTCTGGAAATTGAAGGTAATCCGGCATTCCTTTTTCACTCAAGACCTCCCATTTGTCTTTTTGAAGAAACCAACAGATATTCTCTGCACGCACATCTTGCAGCTGTTCTGTCTCTGGCTTTAGATAAAAGTTCTTTTCAAATGGAAGATCCGCGGTTCCAGCCACTTGAACTCTGATACAGTTTTCTATTCGTTCTCCCCAGATTGGAAGAAACTCATGGGCCCGAAAGCCGATCCACGTTGTATCCTCAGGTATCCTGTTCCTTGTTTTCAGCTCTACGCCCCAGTCTAATGCCTTTACTGTATGTTCATCCAACCGCTTCGCTCTGGAAAAATTCTTACATCCGGTCAACCGGGCAGCTACTTTTCGTCTCGGATGATCGAAGATGTCTCTGGTCTTTCCACTCGTGACAACTCTTCCCTGATCCAGGATCAACAGATCTTCACTGAACCGATAAATCTCGTCCCGATTGTGGGACACCATAACTACAATTCCATGATATCCTTCCAGCATCTCCATCAGTTCCTGCTGCAGACGGTCTTTTAAAAACATATCCAATGCAGAAAAGGGTTCATCCAGAAGAATCACATCCGGCTCATATGCCATAATTCTAGCAAGTGCAACCCTCTGTTGCTGTCCACCGGACAATTCTCCCGGAAGCCGTTCTTCCAGGCCTTCTAACTGGAATCTTCGGATCATCTCCTGTACCCGTTCCTGCTTCTCCTGCCTGGTTCCTTTTAATCCGGCCGCAATATTTCTGTTCACCGTCATAGTGGGAAATAACGCATAATTCTGAAACAGATATCCGATATTGCGCTTCTGGGGCTTGATATTTACTTTTTGTCTTGAGTCAAACACGACATGATCATTGATGACGATCTCGCCTTCATCTGGAGTTTCAATCCCTGCAATGCTTTTCAATGTCATGCTTTTCCCACACCCGGATGCTCCAAGAATACCAATACGGGAAGCCTCACTCTGGAACCGGATATCCAGGCAGAACTCTCCTAATTTCTTTTTTACATCAACGGTTATTCCCATTTTATGCGATCTCCTTCTACCATCTCTTGATATTCTTCATCTTCTTCCCTGATATCAGGTTCATAAGCACAATGATCACAAGCGCGATCAAAATCACTATTGCAACCCAGATTCCTGCAGTCAGGTAATCTCCATCCTGAATGACCATGGCAATTTTCTGAGAGATTGTTCCAGTCTTCCCTGGAATATTTCCTGCGAGCATGGATGTCGCTCCATATTCTCCCAGTGCACGTGCAAATGTCAGGATCGTGCCAGATGCAATCCCCGGACCCGCCGTCGGGACGACCACCTTCCAGAATATCTGCGTCTCGGACATACCAAGAGTTCTTCCGGCATAGACCAGATTCATGTCAATCTGTTCAAATGCAGCTCTCGCATTTCGATACATCAGAGGAAATGCAATAACGGTCGCTGCTATAATACACCCAAGCCAAGTCTGTACCACTTTAATATCGAATTGTTCATACAGGAAGATTCCAAGAGGCCGCCGCTTACTGAAAAGCAACAACAGGAAAAATCCCGCAACCGTCGGTGGAAGAACCATAGGAAGAGTCAGAATCCCATCAATCACTGCTTTCTTTCCCGGCGTCGTCTTTATCACTTTCCTTGCAGCAAAGATTCCAAGGAAAAATGAAATAATCGTAGCCACCACACCTGTTTTCAGCGATATGATCAGGGGACTCCAGTCCAGATTCTTCAGTATCTCTGTTACTGTTTCCATAAGTTTTACTCTACATTTGTATCAAAATAATATGCATCAAATACAGCTTTTGCTTCGTCAGATAAGATAAACTTTAAGAAATCTTCTGCTGCTTTGGTCTGCGCATCATCTGCTTCTTCATTGAATACCTGAGCGATCGGATAGATTACATTTCCAGTCAGATCATAACTTACTGTTTCCAGAATATCCAAGTCATCTTCATAACCATATGTGTCAGAATAATAGGTTGTTCCTACTTCACAGGACCCTTCTACAACTGCTGCAAGCACTTTGCTTACATTATCCTGTTCACTGATCTCTACACCGCCAAGTGCTTCAGATACCTGTTCTGTTGTAATCGTAGATACATCATCTACAGATTCCAGGATTCCAAGATTGACCAGTGCCTGTCTGGTATATTTTCCTACCGGAACGCTTCCGCCTGCCAGTGCGATGTTCTCTGCATCTCCGATATTCTCAAGTCCTGTTACCTTGGTTCCACTGTCTTTCAATGTAACAACTACCACCTGGTTATTCACAACATTCGCTCTTGTTCCATCTACGACCAGCCCGTCTTCTTCCAACTGATCCATCTGTTTCTGTGCTGCTGAAAAGAAGATATCACATTCATAACCTTCTTCAATCTGAGTCAACAATGTACCAGAACTGTCCGCATTATAAGTAATCTTTACTTCCGGATGTTCTTCGTTGTACATCTCGGCAAGTTCTGTCATAACGGTATTCAGGCTGGCTGCAATGAATACCTGAATCTCTGTCTCTTCCGCCGTTTCACTGCCTGTTTCTTCCTCTTTTGCTCCACAAGCTATCAGTCCTGCTGCCATAGCAACGACTACTGCGACTGCTGCGAGTCTCTTCATTAATGTTCTCTTTTTCATTTACTTTCCTCCTGATCGCGTGTTTTTCATTTTTTATTTTGAACACATTATTTTCTGATACAGATTCTTACACCTATATCTAACCACCTATAGATGACATTTCTTTTTGTTCCGTAATCAGCTCCTGTATTTCAAACTTATGTGCTGCCGGTTTATTCTGGATAGCAAGTGCCAGCCGGCGCCGGACCTCTTCTGTATCATTTGCCCGCAATGCATCTCTTACGGATATCCGGTCCTCATAGCAAAGACAAGATTTAATCTCCCCAGTGGAAGTCACACGGATTCGGTTGCAATACTGGCAGAACTTCCCATGCATTGCGCTGATAAATCCTATGCTTCCTTCATATCCCGGCACCTGATAATAGACTGCCGGACCATTTCCGTGAACTTGCATATCCTTCTTCAGCGGACCGTAACAGACTTCCAGTTTGCGAAGAATCTCTTCATTCGGTATCGACTCATAGTTTCTTCCATATCCAATCGGCATCATCTCAATAAACCGGACATCCAGCTTACGTTCTTTTGCAAGAGAAGCAAGATTCATCCATTCATCTTCATTCTGTCCCTTTTGCAGAACGACATTTACTTTTAATGGAATCTGCTCTCTTAATGCGGCCTCGATTCCATTCAACACTTTCTTCAGATCATCTCTCCCGGTGATATCATAAAAATGCCGCGGATTGAGTGTATCCAGGCTGACATTCACACCATCTAACCCATGATCTTTCAATTCTTCGACATATTCTTCCAGATACACGCCATTGGTCGTAAGTGTAACTTGTTCGACCCCAGGAACACTCTTAAGCATCCCCACAAGGGACGGACATCCCTTTCGGACAAGCGGTTCTCCGCCAGTCACTTTAATCTTGCGGATTCCAAGTTCTGCCGCTTCAATTGCCAGTGCTTTTATCTCTTCATAGGTAAGGATCTGCTCCATCGGAACCCAGGATATCCCGTTCGGCATACAATACCGACACCTAAGATTGCATCTGTCGGTAATCGATATCCGCATATAATCGATGGTTCTTCCCTGTCCATCCAGCATTCCTGCACCTCCTGTCCTATATCAATTCCAACAACAGGCTGATCACGCCTCCGCAGACCATGCCTTCTTCTTCGGCATCATTGCCTGTCATATCCACCTGACAGATACGTGCCTTTGGCATGCCTGCCTCAACCATGAGCCGTGCTTTCTGTATGACATTTGCTTCCATACATCCGCCGCCAATCGTTCCGATACATTTTCCATTCCGCAGAATCAGCATCTTCGTCCCGACCCCCCGCGGTGCAGAACCCTTTCTCGCAACAATAGTTGCAAGTACTTTGGGGCTATGATCCGATTCCTGTTCCAGGATTGCTTTTATCATTTCTTTCGTGTATCCTCCGGATCTCTTCTGTCGATTCTTTACTTGTATGATCTCTGCCATAATTGCAACCGCAATTTCCACCGGCGTTTCTGCATTGATGTTCAGCCCGATTGGCGTATAAACGGCATCCAGCACAGCTGAATCGATTCCTTTTTTCTTCAGATTTTCTTTCACCATAGCCGTTCTTTTCCGGCTTCCAATCATTCCTATATAAGCATGCTCTTTTTGCGCAATCTTTTCCAGGCAGATCTGATCATATCGATGTCCTCTGGTCACGATCACAAAGAAAGTATCGGCACTGCCAGAGACCTTCTCAAGCCCTTCTTCAAACGGCTCACAGATGACAGTCGTAGCTCCTGCGCGTCTGGCATCGTCTGCATAAGATGGACGATCTTCCAGCACTGTCACTTCACATCCCATCATGACTCCTAACATAATTACCGGAATAGACACATGTCCCCCACCACAGATTACGATTCTTTTATCCTCTCCCAACAGATCACAGAACACCCGATGACCTCCCAGTTCAATGACTCCACAATCTCTAAGTTCCTGAATCTCTTTTTGATATTCTACAAAGAATCCACCTGGCCTGCTCTCCCAGACAATCCTGCCTTCAACAGTTATTGCTTTTTCCGCAAGGAACTCTTCATCGATTACTGTCAGGACCATCCTGCGTAAATCAGAATCCGTCTGCTCTATCGCTTCAAACAATGTCTTCATACAGATTCACCTACATTCCTTTTCCGAAACCGCAATTCGGAAATGTGCAGACCGGACATGACAGACACAAGCCTCCTTGTCCCAGACAGTTCAGATCGTCTGCCGTTAGTTTTTCATCGGTCATAATCCTCGGAAGCACCAGATCAAATATCGTCCTCCTTGAATACATCACGCATCCTGGGAGTCCCATGACCGGAATATCTCCCTGATAATATGCCAAGAGAAACATAGCTCCCGGAAGCACCGGCGCACCATACGTCACAATGTCTGCTCCTGTATTCTTGATTGCAAGCGGTGTCCGGTCATCCGGATCTACGCTCATGCCGCCAGTACATATGACCATATTACATCCCTTCTCGAGCATAACCTTGATCGCTTCCGTAATCATTCTATGATCATCATCACAAATCACATGATCTGTCTCTGTAATCCCATACTCAGCAAGCTTCTCCTGGACTACCGGAGTAAATGTATCCTGAATCCGTCCTCGATAGACTTCGCTTCCTGTTGCAATGATTCCAACCTTTTTCTTCGTATAAGGGCGAATCTGGAAGATTGGCTCCTCTCCAGCCACCTCTTCTGCCTTCTTCATCTTGTCCTCATGAATGACCAGCGGAATCACCCTGGTTCCTGCGATCTTATCTCCTGCTTTTACCGGAAAGTTCCCATGGCGGCTGGCGATCATCATCTCTCCCAGTGCATTGACACGATTCAGCTTGTCTATATCTATCTTCAGTACACCATCCATATCTGCAATCAGCTCAATCTTTCCTTCTTTTACTTCGGATGGATGCATTCCATTGCCCTGACAGATCTTCCTTAATATCTCCGCTGCTTCATTCTCATGTAGCATACCTTCTTCTTTTTCCCAGATATAAAGATGTTCTTTTCCTACGGACAGAAGCACCGGAATATCCTCTTCTGTCACTACATGACCTTTGCGAAATACCGCATCTTTGGTCACACCTTTTATAATCTGCGTAATATCATGGCATAATACCTGTCCTACTGCGTCTTCTGTTTTTACCAGTTTCATCTTGATTCCCTTCTTTATGATTTTTATAACAAAAACCATCGGCCTGCACCGATGGTTCTTGTGAATTCTACATTCATTCAATCTTTGCTGCTCTGACCAACATAAGTATAGCAAAAATGCAGTCGCATTTACGTTGTCCAGGCAACTTTTATTCTTAGATTTTCCATATCTATATCTGCAACAAAATAAAGTGATTTTTCCTTACAATCAATAATCCCTCTTTTTCCATCTTCTTTAATTCATGGGACAGCACGCTTCGATTCAGTCCCAGATAATTCGCCAGCTGTTCCCGATTAAAGTCTATGTCAAATTCATTACTTTTATATCGGATCTTCTGTATCTTCAGGTATTTTTCGATCTTTTCCCTTACGCTTTTCGATGATAATATCTCGATCTTACGATATTTTCGGATATCTTCGTTGGCAAGAAAGTACACGATACGCTGATATAGAAATATCCGATCTGCCTCTTCCAGCATTCCCGGTTCCTCAATGTATCTGACCGGGAACCAATATACAGTCGATGGCAGCGACGCATACATGGTGTATGGACTTGTCTTTTTCAGGCTCACTGCAATCTCCAGACCAACCATATAGGATCTCTTGAGCTTCTGTACCATCTGTTCTGTCCCATCAGAATAATACTGCACTTTACAGATCTCACCGGAAAGAAGGATTCCCACTTCATCCACTCTGTTCTTTTCTTCAACAACAATTTCATTTTTCTGATAATTTTTCGTCTTTCCATTCAAACGAGAGAGGATATTTTTTACCTTTTCCTGATTCATCTCACAGAATAATAGACAATGATATAATTCATTCCTCATTTCCATAGACAATCTCTCCTCACATTCTTGATTTTTATTCTACAACAAAAAGCGCTCCCAATCCAGTTTATCGCATCAAATCGTTAACAAGAGCTGTTGACTTTATAAGATGTCCATGTTATGGTACAGAAACACATAGTTATGAAATATAAAAAAGAAAGAAAATGTATGTACAAAGAGAGGTAATATGGAGAAGAAAATTAGTGGGAAGGCATTCCTTCCATTTGGGGTTTTTGTTGGGGTATATCTGATCACTGGTATCGTTCTGAATGCAAAGGGAGTGGAAATGGCATTCTATCAGCTTCCCACTCCGGTTGCAGCGGTTATCGGCGTTATAACTGCATTTATCTTATTCAAAGGAACGATCAATGAGAAGCTGGAGACATTCTTAAAAGGCTGCGGTCACACCGATGTTATGACGATGTGCTTTATCTTCTTATTTGCAGGTGCATTTACTACTGTATCCAGTGAGATGGGCGGTGTTGACGCTGTGGTAAATCTTGGCATGTCTGTTCTGCCGCCGCAATTCGTTGCTGCAGGTGTATTTGTTATCTCAGGGTTCATCGGAATCTCTACCGGAACATCTGTGGGGACGGTTGTTGCGGTCACTCCAATCGCCATAGGGCTTGCCGAAGCCGGCGGCCTGAATGTATATCTGGTCGTTGCAGCAACCATCTGCGGCGCCATGTTCGGAGATAACTTGTCTATGATCTCAGATACGACAATTGCAGCGACCCGCACACAAGGCGTAGAGATGAAGGATAAGTTTCGTTCCAACTTTGCGATCGCACTTCCGGCTGCGATCATCACTGTTGTACTTCTGCTTATCTTCGGAAGGCCAGATGTTGTGCCGGAAGCTGCCGAGTATTCTTTTAGTTTTATAAAAGTATTGCCGTATGTATTCGTTCTTGGGACATCGTTATTGGGACTGAACGTGTTCCTCGTGTTGACCGGAGGAATCGTATTTTCAGGCGTAATCGGTATTGCAATGGGAAGCTTTACAATCCTGGAGTTCGCGAACCATATCTACACCGGATTCACAGGCATGTTTGAGATCTTCCTGCTCTCCATGATGATGGGCGGTCTTGCTTCCATGGTACAGGAAGAAGGCGGCATCGAATGGGTATTGCAGAAG
Organism: Bariatricus sp. SGI.019; assembly: GCF_050315235.1. Classification (NCBI taxonomy): domain Bacteria; kingdom Bacillati; phylum Bacillota; class Clostridia; order Lachnospirales; family Lachnospiraceae; genus Bariatricus; species Bariatricus sp. SGI.019. Next base: position 81,293 of record NZ_JBNPOQ010000014.1, read on the forward strand.
GTTCGAAAAGTCATCAAGAACAGGCACACCGCAGAAGCAGGGATTGCTGCCATGGTCTCTGTGGCAGATATTGCAACAGCCAATAATACCGTATCCATCCTGGTGACCGGCAATGTAGCAAAAGAATTAAGTGAAGAATATGATGTAGATCCAAAACGTACCGCATCCTTACTCGACTTATTTGCCTGTGTCTTCCAGGGAATCCTGCCATACAGTGCACAGATTCTGTTTGCCTGCGCAATGCTTGAGAATCTGAACAGCCCATTCCAGGTAATCTCCTTCTGCTGGTACCAGTATATCGTGGCAATCATTGCGATTCTTTCTATATTATTTACTGGGAAATCTAAGAAAAAGCATGCAAAAGAGGCGGCTGAAGTATGATAGGAATTGTCCTCCCCGGTGAAAGAAAAAATCTATTTATTTTATTTGCATTTTTAGCTAATATTCACATTGTTTTCAATACTTATATTTATCAGAAAAATATTTTGAAAGAAAATGATACAAGATTGCATTGGTCGTTCCATTCACTTTTTCATCTTCTATAAGCTGCGAAAAAGGCTCTTCCAGACTACATTCTCCACAGATATCAACTCCGATTACTTTCTGATGACGAAAAACTTCCGAAAGCAGCTTCTGTAAGGTATCTACGGACATACTGCCTTGGTTCCAGTTGGTTCTTGCGCCATACCGGTCCAACACATCTTTGTCAATGGAAATATATGCAGGAAGTTCCTTTTGTATCTGATTCAGGTCTTTTTCAATTGTCTTGGCTTCTATCTCCTGCATGCTGACACAGACTAATTTTTCCTTAAATTTTTCCGGTATTTCCCTTATACTTTCCTTATTGGGTCCTATTAAAATTAATTGCTTTAAATATGGATTATCTGAAAGCATCTCACCTGCCCAACTTCCACAACTCGTCAACTCATGTATCATAGGCTGCTGCATATCATTATGATAATCGAACAATACCAGGGAAAATGGAACCCGAATCTTCTCCGCGAATAACTTTGTAACATAATGATAGTTCCCATTATCCAGAAAATGGATCCCTCCCGGCCCATATGAAGTCAGCCGCTTTCGGATCTCTCGCTTCGCTTCCACCGTGCAATACATATTCGTACCTCTGATGTCACTCAGATCAACTCTTCGGATATCCTGAACTTTACTCTCAATATATTCTGGATAAACATGTGTAAAATCAAGAATCAAATTCTGCGCCTTGTCCAACTCTTTCACACCTCTTTCTTCAGGAATCTGACACACAGTAATAAACTGAAAAAGGGCCGCATATCCGCAATAGCAGGTATGCAGTCCCGTATACTCAAGAATACTTTATCCTTCGATAGCGATATAGTGCTTCTTCTCTTCTACCGCCTTTTTGTCATCTTTCGGCATTTTGAATGACAAAATACCATTTTCATACTTCGGATGGATATCCTTCTCTGTCACATTCTCGCCCACATAAAAGCTTCGACTGACACTTCCGGCATAACGCTCACGTCTTACGTATCTTCCATCCTCGTTCTTTTCATCCTTATTGAGTCCCTTAGCAGCGCTGACAGTCAAATAGCCATTCTCCAGCTGCATTTGAATCTCATCTTTCTTAAATCCCGGCAGGTCGATATCCACTTCGTAACCAGAATCTGTCTCCTTCACATCTGTCTTCATCAGATTGCTTGCATGCTTTCCATACAGTACCTTATCAACATTCGGAAATGCAAAATCATCCATAAAATCATCAAACAAGTTTTCTCCAAAAATACTAGGCATCATCATAAGTCATATCTCCTTTCAAATAGATATAAAAATTGTTTCAGCACTATCGGAGAAATCCGAGGTGTCGCTTTCAGAACATATGAATCGGATTCAATTTTTATCCTTTTTATTTGTTCTATATGTACTATAACACCTATATTATCTTTCGTCAATAGAACTCTCTAATATTTTTGTGAACATTCTGTGATTAATTCAATGAATGATTCCCACCAATTGCCACCAGCATCAATAATGTAGTAATCAATTCTGCCGCCGGAAACGCCAGCCAGATTCCTGTCATTCCAAACAACCATGACAGGACATATGCACATACAATAATTGCCACCACGCCTCGTACAATAGATGTAACAAATGCCCATTTTGCAGATTCTGTAGCGCTTAGATATCCTGTTCCTACAATATTGAAACCGGCAAACAGAAATCCCACAAAATACAACCGCACTCCTTCCAATGCATAAGCTGCCATCTTCACATTGTGTTCACTGTTAAATATATTCACAATTGGCTGTGTGAAGCAAATCGCGACAAATATAACCAAAAGGGCCAGAATAATCGCAGTCCCTATCGACAACTTTAAGATCTTCTTCACAGAAGTTCTGTCTCCTTTTCCATAAGATTCACTCAGAAGTGGCTGTGCACCCTGGGACACTCCATTAAAAATAGAGGTCGCTACGATTGCCGTATTAGCCACGATACCATAAGCTGCCACACCATCATTGCCTGCCAGTCCCAGAATCAGATAGTTGAACACGGCTGTCGTCACACCGGAAGACAACTCTCCGATAAATGCTGCCATTCCTAACTGACACGCTTCTACAATTCTTCTAACAGATGGCCTCTGCCAGATGAATCTCACCGTACTTTTTTTTGAGAAAAAGTGGGTACAACATATCAGAATTCCAACCACCGGAGAAAATGCCGTTGCCAGTGCCGCTCCGGCCATTCCCATTTCAAGTGGAAACATAAGCACATAATCCATTACAATATTAAATAAACTACTGAAAAGTGTCGCCTGCATTGCCCTAGAAGGATTCCCGTCATTTCTTACGAATGCATTGCAGATATGATTTCCCATAAAAAAGGGGGCAAACATAAGAAAGATTCTGGTATACGGTGTACCAATCTTTACAATCTGCGCATCTCCACCCAGCACAGCGATCAACTGTCCCGGTACCAAAGCACCTACCAACATGAATAATGCCCCTAAAATAACCGCGAACATCACAGCATTGGAAAAATACAGCTCCGCTCTCTCATCATTTCTGGCCCGCAAGATGTTAAATCTGGTCGCCGAGCCAACTCCTATCATTGCGCCAATTCCAAAAATCAGGCTATACAACGGAAGCACCAGATTCAACGCTGTAATTCCCCCTGCGCCTTCTGCCCGTGAAATAAAGAAAGTATCCGCGATAACATATGCAGAGATTCCTATCATCCCCAATATATTCTGCGATACATACTTTGCAAACTTTCTCTCTGTCGAAATTTTTTCGATTCTATCCATACCGTTCATGATTGCCCCAAAACCTTTTCTATCTCTAAATACTTATATTAACCCAAGTATCAAAATTGTACACCGCCTCCTTCATTTTTACAATACAAATCGAGCCCATGTTTCTCCTAACCAAAAAACATGGGCTCAAACATTATAGTATCTATATTATTATTTCACTGCTTCAAATGCTGTATCTAATGCTGCGATCAGATCTTCCACCTTCTCAATACCGATAGACAGACGAATCGTATTCGGTTTGATTCCCTGATCCAGAAGTTCTTCTTCTGTACACTGGCTGTGTGTAGTTGTTGCAGGATGAATCACAAGTGATTTTACATCTGCTACGTTAGCCAGTAATGAGAAGATTGCCAGATTGTCAATGAATTTCTGCGCTGTCTGGGCATCTCCCTTGATCTCAAATGTAAAGATAGAGCCGCCTCCATTTGGCAGATACTTCTTATATAATTCATGACTCGGTTCACTCTCCAGTGAAGGATGGTGAACTGCTTCCACCTGTGGATGATGTGCCAGATAATCTACAATCTTCAATGCATTGCTTACATGACGCTCTACACGTAATGACAATGTCTCCAATCCCTGTAAGAACAGGAATGCATGGAATGGAGAAAGTGTTGCACCAGTATCACGCAGGATGACTGCACGGATATAGGTCACAAAAGCTGCAGAACCAGCCGCATCCGTAAATGCCACACCATGATAACTTGGGTTTGCTTCAGATATCCATGGATATTTGCCAGATGCTTTCCAGTCAAAGTTACCGCTGTCAATAATAACACCGCCGATGGCTGTTCCATGTCCTCCGATAAATTTGGTTGCAGAATGAACAACGATATCTGCACCATATTCAATCGGGCGAATCAGATAAGGAGTTGCAAAAGTAGAATCAACTACCAACGGAATATTGTGCTTATGTGCGATTTTTGCCAATTCTTCCAGATCAATCAGGTTCGAATTGGGATTTCCAAGAGTCTCTACAAAGATTGCTTTTGTGTTTTCCTGAATTGCTGCCTCAAAAGAACCTTCTACTTCCGGATCAACGAAGGTTGTTGTCACTCCATTGGTCAATGGCAATGTATGTGCTAATAAGTTATAAGTTCCTCCGTAAATAGTCTTAGATGCTACAATGTGCTCTCCTGATCTTGCCAGTGCCTGAAATGTATAATCAATGGCTGCTGCACCAGATGCTACTGCAAGTGCTGCGACACCGCCTTCCAGAGATGCAATTCTCTGTTCGAATACATCCTCGGTAGGATTGGTAAGTCTTCCATAGATATTACCTGCATCACGAAGTCCAAATCTGTCAGCTGCATGCTGTGAATTGTGGAATACATAAGATGATGTTGCATAGATAGGAACTGCTCTTGCATCTGTAGCCGGATCTGCCTGTTCCTGTCCGATATGTAATTGTCTTGTTTCAAAACCCCAGTTTTTAGAATCTTTAATATTTGCCATTTTCATGTCCTCCGATCTATTTATTTTTTGCTTGTTTTTTATTTTCTGTAATCATACTAACACGATAGGTTTAATATGTCCAATATACAAAAAAAATATCTAGTTATAGTTTCAAGCTATAACTAGATACATCACAACTGACAATAAGACAAAATCGCCCATTCCAACTAATCAATATTCAAATAACACTTCAATTTCTCTATATACAGTTCTCCAACTTTACTCAGTATCGTATTCTTTCTCACAATATATCCTATCTCCATGACACTGTTGGGATTCTGCTCGTCATCGTGGAACGGAACTGCAACAAAATCACTTCCATTCAGTTCTTCGCATATGATTCCGGAGCAAAGTGTATATCCATTCAAGCCAACCATCAGATTCAGCATTGTGGCCCGGTCATTTGCCTTGATTGTCTGTGAATATTCATTCGTGGACAAGATTTCTTCTGCAAAATAAAATGAACTATTGTCCCCCTGTTCAAAAGATAAACATGGATAACCATCCAACTGTTCAAAGCTGATGGACTCCTGATTTGCCAAGGGATGTTCCCTCCACAGATATACATACGCCTGACAGTCGATTAGATGGTGGAATTCCAGCCCGGCAGATCTCAGAAGCTTTTCCATTGATTTTCGGTTGAAATCACAAAGATACAGAAGACCAATCTCACTTTTCATGGTACTGACATCGCTGATTACTTCCGCCGTCTTTGTCTCACGGATTGCAAATTCATACTCTGACATATCAAATTCTTTCGCCATATCTACAAATGCCTTCACTGCAAAGGAATAATGCTGGGTAGACACACCGAATTTTTTCTTATAAGATCCACCTTTTCCGTATTTTTCCAACACACTTTCATATTGCCCATATATCTGCTTTGCATAGAGAAGAAATTCTGTTCCATCGTTAGTCAGCGTAACTCCTCTTCCGCTCCTGAAAAACAAAGTGATTCCCAGTTCTTTCTCCAATTCCTTCATGGCATTGGTCAGTGAAGGCTGGGATACATATAATTGTTCTGCTGCTTTATTTAATGATTTTGTCTCTGCAATTGTTATAAAATAATTTAACTGCGTTAAAGTCATACTCGTTTTTCCTCTATAAAGTCTTAATCATATTACCTGTACAGAATTTCACAAATTCATTGTAACATATATATTTCTGCTTCGCCATGCGATGTCCTGACAATTAATTTTACGAATTATAATCATCCAGGAAATTGTGCTTTTCACCATCTATCTGATATCCAATTACTTTTCTCAGATTAATACTCTTTACACTGGTGACATGCTCCCACCACTTAACGTTGTTTGAGGTGGGGGCTTCTTACTCAATGCCCCCGAATGGGGCAAGTATCAATAAGCTATCCCCGCCTG
>NZ_JBNPOQ010000015.1:0-83088 GCF_050315235.1 Bariatricus sp. SGI.019
ATATTTTTCAGAGATAAATAGACTCTCGGGGACTTTTATCATAATAAAAAAGCCTTCATCCCTCCTACAAGGGACAAAAGCTTCAAATTCTTCTGCGGTACCACTCAAATTGCCATATTACCGGCCTCTCAATTATGTACTATCATACATACCCTGTTGATAACGGATAGGGCTCCCGTCAGCATCTACTCCCGAATACGGTTTCAAACTGCTCTCACAAGTCCATTCAATAAAGACTCTTACTGCTGCCATCCCACCACCGGCAACTCTCTGGGAATAAATATCTTTATCTACTTCTCTTGTTCATCGATTTATCTCTTTACTACAGTGAAGTGTAGGTCTTTTTCTTATATTTGTCAAGAGATGACTTTTAAATTTCGCTTATTTCTTCTTTGAATCCTTCTCCTACTACTTCGTTTGACTCCATAATAATCGTAAAGGCCTGTGGGTCAATCTGTCGGACCATCTTTTTGATTGTATACATCTGTTTGTTATTGCATGCACACATTACAACATCTTTCTTTTTCTTCGAATAGCTTCCCATTCCCTGAAGAATGGTGGAGCCTCTGCCGGAATATTCGTCGATTTGTTCTGCGACTTCATCTCCATGTTCTGTCACGATCAACGTCATCTTTCCTTCATCGATACCGTACATGATTCTGTCCATCACAATTGCCATCAAATAGGTAACTATGATTCCATAAATCAGTCCGTCTACATCTTTAAAGACCAGAATCGTTCCCAGGAGAATCGTACAGATATCAAAACCGAATGTGATGACTCCAAGTGTCATATGCGGCTTTACTTTCTTGATTGCCATTGATATAAAGTCCTGGCCGCCGGTGGAAGAACCACGCATAAATATTGCAGCGTAGCCAATCCCACATAAAACCCCCATGCATAACGCAGCAAGCAGACGGCTTCCATTGTATACAGGGAACATTGGTGCTACATAATCCATTAAGATAGATGATATAATCATACTTTTCACGGATTTTAAGAAAAATGTTCTTCCTAAAAATTTATAACAGAAGATGGAAACCGGAATGTTCAGTAAGATTGTTCCGATACCTACCGGGATTCGGAATAAGTGATAGAGAATAATTGCGATTCCGGAAAATCCGGCCACCGGAAAATTCGCATTTAATGCGAAATTATAAACTCCAATTGCAATAACCATGCCAGCCACAACATCCACCAAAATATCCATCGCCATCTCTTTTACTTTTGTCTGATTCATGCGAAAACCTCCTTCTATTTCATAGCAAAATACCCATATTAACGCAAAAAAGAACAGCTACAAACTATAATAAATATAATTCGCATCTGCTCTTCTGATTATCAGTATATCTTTATCAAATTTTTTTGTCAACACCACCAGCAGAAGTTTGTCCTTTTTGTACAATCTCTTTTCCATATTTCTTGCGCACTTTATCTAAAGCGGCATCCAATCTGGCAATTTTTTTCTCTCGCCGGATCTCTTCTTCGGATTTGACGGGAATGTCAAAAATACTTAATTGCTGCGGCTCGCTCTCTTCGACAAGCTTCGAGCTTCGGATTCCCAATAATCTGATTGGTTCGCCATTCCACAACTCTCGGAACAATTGCATTGCCGCCATATATATGTCTTTCTTCTGATTGATAGCCTGTTCCACCTGCTTTTGATGAGATACGCTTGTAAATGTGTGATATTTGATCTCCACACTCAGCATTCCTGCCTTTTGTCCGGCATTCCGAAGTCTTCTGGAAACACTTTCCGCCAGTTCATTCAGAATCCTACCGGCTTCCTCTTCCGTCTCGACATCCTTTGGCAACGTCACGGAATTTCCGATTCCCTTGGCCTCTGCTTTCTCCTTCTCTACCCTGGACTCGTCCATCCCATTGGCAAATTCCCACAGTTTTCTCCCGTGGCTTTTCAAATGCAATTCTAATATGGCGGGATCTGTATTGGCAAGGTCTCCGATCGTATGGATTTCCAGTTTATTCAGTGTCTCCACACTGGAGCGGCCCGCCATGAATAATTCTCGTACCGGAAGCGGCCACATTTTCACCGGAATCTCTTCCGGGAACAACGTATGCACTTTATTCGGTTTTTCAAAATCAGATGCCATCTTCGCCAGCAGCTTATTACTGGATATTCCCACATTGACAGTAAAGCCAAATCTTCGGTACACTTCATTCTTGATCTCCATGGCTCCCTCTACCGGGGAACTGTAATTTCCGGCGATCTCTGTAAAGTCCATATAACACTCATCCACACTGACCTGTTCAATCTGATCCGTGTAACTTCTCAGAAAAACCATCAGCCGCTCACTATATTGATGATATAACTTATGATCTGGCGGCGCTGTCACAAGATTAGGACACTTGCGAAAGGCATTCGCAACAGGTTCTCCCGTACGAATGCCATACTTCTTCGCAGGAACAGACTTCGCCAGAACCACTCCGTGCCGGGACTTCTGATCTCCGCCGATAATGGACGGAATGGTCCGAAGATCTACTTCTGCGCCATTTTTCAATTGTTCTACCGCTGTCCAGCTAAGATAAGCGGAATTTACATCGATATGAAATATGATTGACACTTTCGACCTAACTCCTTGCCGTTAGTCTGCCATTTTCCACGTCTATCACAATCGTATCCTGTGCACCCACATCCCCTTGAAGCATTAATTTTGCAGCAAGAGTCTCCACATTCTTCTGCAGATAACGCTTCAGCGGACGTGCTCCGTAAGTTGGATCATAACCGGCATCCACGATATAACTCTTTGCCGCATCCGTAAGTGCAATCTGAATCTCTTTGTCATCCAGACGCTTGTTGACATCTGCTATTAATAAGTCAATAATGTCATAAATATTATCTTTCGTCAATGGTTTGAACATAATCGTCTCATCCAGACGATTCAGGAATTCCGGTCTGAAATGTGCCCGTAATTCTTCCATAACTGCCTGCTGGCTTGCTTCACTGATATTTCCCTGTTCATCAATACCGTCCAGCAGATAAGAAGAGCCGATATTAGAGGTCATGATCAGAATCGTATTCTTGAAGTCCACGGTACGTCCCTGTGAATCCGTAATCCGTCCGTCATCCAATACTTGAAGCAATACATTAAATACATCTGGATGCGCTTTCTCAATCTCATCAAAAAGCACTACAGAATATGGTTTTCTGCGAACTGCCTCTGTAAGCTGACCGCCTTCATCATATCCAACATATCCCGGAGGCGCTCCGATCAGTCGAGACACCGAGTACTTCTCCATATACTCACTCATATCGATTCGTACCATATTGTTCTCGTCATCAAAGAGGCTTTCTGCCAACGCCTTGGCAAGCTCTGTCTTACCTACACCGGTAGGACCAAGGAACAGAAAAGAACCAATCGGTTTTGTCGGATCCTTAATTCCGGCTTTTGAACGGATAATTGCTTCGGTTACCAGCTCCACACCTTCATCCTGTCCGATAACACGCTTATGCAGTTCATCTGCCAGATGTAAAGTCTTGCTTCTCTCACTTTCATTCAGCTTAGCCACAGGAATCCCAGTCCATCGAGATACAATTCGCCCAATCTCTTCATCGGTTACACTTTCGTGAACCAGAGACATATCTTCATCCTTTACCTTCTCTTCCTCCGCTTCTAACTGCTTCTGCAACTGAGGCAGCCTTCCATACTGAAGCTCAGCTGCCTTCTCCAGATCATAAGAATGCTGCGCTTTCTCAATCTCTTTATTGACCTGTTCTATCTCTTCACGAATCTTCTGAACTCGTTCGATTCCAACCTTCTCATTATCCCATTGCGCTTTCTTTCCTGCGAACTCTTCTCTAAGCTCTGCAAGCTCCTGCTGCAGGTGTTCCAGCCGTTCCTTACTGAGACGGTCATCTTCTTTCTTAAGTGCAGCCTCTTCAATCTCCATCTGCATGATCTTACGCCGCAGTTCATCCAGCTCTGTCGGCATAGAATCCAGTTCTGTCTTAATCAGGGCACATGCCTCATCCACCAGGTCAATCGCCTTATCTGGTAAGAAACGATCGGAAATATAGCGATCTGACAATGTTGCCGCTGCTACCAGAGCACCATCTGTAATCTTCACGCCATGGAATACTTCATACCGCTCTTTCAGTCCACGCAGAATAGAAATGGCATCTTCCACGGTAGGCTCATCTACGGTTACCGGCTGGAAACGACGTTCCAGTGCAGCATCTTTCTCAATGTACTGACGATATTCATCCAGGGTCGTAGCACCGATACAGTGCAGCTCTCCTCTTGCCAGCATTGGTTTTAACATGTTGCCGGCATCCATGGCACCGTCTGTCTTACCTGCACCTACAATCGTATGGAGCTCATCAATGAAAAGAATAATTCTGCCGTCGCTGTTCTTTACTTCCTCCAGCACTGCTTTCAGACGTTCCTCGAACTCTCCACGATATTTCGCACCTGCTACCAGCGCACCCATATCCAGTGAGAATATGGTCTTATCCTTCAAGCCTTCCGGTACATCTCCACGCACAATACGCTGAGCAAGGCCTTCAACTACTGCCGTCTTACCTACTCCCGGTTCTCCGATCAAAACCGGATTATTCTTCGTTTTACGGGACAGAATACGAATCACATTACGGATCTCGGAATCACGTCCAATGACTGGATCCATCTTCTGCTCTCTGGCACGTTCTACAAGGTCAGAACCATATTTATTCAGAGTGTCATACGTATCCTCTGGATTATCGCTGGTCACGCGCTGATTGCCTCTGACTGTAGATAATGCCTGCAGGAATCCTTCCCTGCTGATTCCCATCTCCCGGAAAATCGTCTTCATCTCTTTGCTTGCATACTTCATAATGGACAAAAACAGATGTTCAACAGAAACATATTCATCTCCCATCTGCTTTGCCTCATCTTCCGCATGAACCAGTGCATTGTTCAGATCCTGTCCTACATACTGCTGTCCGCCTTGAACCTTCGGGCGCTTCCTGAGTGCTTCTTCCACCCGGTTGATCATGCTGCTTTTATCGAGTCCCATCTTCTCAATCAGCTTGAGAATCAGACTGTCATCCTGCGTCAGCAATGTGTAGAGCAGATGTTCCTGTGCAATCTCCTGGTTGCCATAATCCAATGCCACACGTTCACAGCCTTGAACAGCCTGTAATGATTTTTGCGTAAATTTATTAATATTCATACTGACAACCTCCTATATAAAAAGCGTTATTGTTCTATTTACGATATAACAATAACGCTTTTTGTTAGCACTGTCAAGTGTTGAGTGCTAATATTTTCAGTTTTTTTGGAAATCATGTAAAGCTATTCCTTCAAAGAATAAATCCACATTGCTTTTATCTGGTCTGCAATCTCTGCATATACCCAAGTCTTATCACTGTTTTTCTGGCTAAACGGGTCATTGACCGTAACATTTCCACTTTCATACCCCGTTAACACGATGAAATGTCCAATTTTCGTAAAATCTCCTGGCCCTACACTGCAGATAATTGGATGTCCGGCTGTTAGTTCTGCGCTCACCTGTTCTTCCGAAAGCAACCCCTCGTAGCAGGACAGATTCCAGTTTGCTCCGGCCTCACTCATGAATTTCCAGTAAGTATCATTATTCTCATCTACATAAGAATTCTCCGTACCATATGCCGCCACTTTGGCAGGCGTAATCGACGGGTCTTCATTAAGTCCTGCCGCTACCATGGAAAGACAAGTAGGTCCACAGCCGCTGACGGCCACGATACTTGTTCCATAAGGTGCATATCCCCAACGTTCATCCCATTGGATCAGTTGTGGAATCTCTCCTGCTTCCAGATCATCCCCTATGGTATCAGCACTGGGGTCATCCTTTTTCTCGCCATAATCCTCTACAAAATCAATCGTTTCTTTATTCTTGCCCAGAAGATCGATGACACCTTCCGGATATCCATTTTCCTTGGCTTCCCTTTTTACACGCTCCAATCTCTGGGCTTCTGTTTCTACAGTCTCCTTCTCTTCTTTTTCTTGTTGTGTAATCTTCGTGGTTTCCTTTACTTCTGCTTCTTTTTTATGTCTTTGGATCTGGCAGCTTACCAGAGCCACGATAATCATTAACAAGACTCCCGCTATCACTAGCAATTGACGCCTTACTTGTTGCTTGCGTTTAGAATATTTCTTTCTTCTTTTTTGCTGGTACATCTAGTTATTCATCCTCTCGTTGATCTAAATCATTCAATGAATCTATATCATAACTATGTCCGATGACATAATCTCAGTTTGCAAAACTTCATGACAGTAATTATACTCCATCCGTGGTTATGTGACAACTTAAAGAATTCTTAATCCGTCCCAGAAAAAAATTTGAAAAATCTTTAACATTCTTTGATAATTTCCTCTTGCCTTTTTTCAAAAAAGATGGTATTATATAACTCGTTCACGAGAGTGATTTCAATTAACAATTTCATCGGGGTGTGGCTCAGCTTGGCTAGAGCGCCTGGTTTGGGACCAGGAGGTCGCAGGTTCGAATCCTGTCACCCCGATATTTATAACAACATGCGGGTGTAGTTCAATGGTAGAACACCAGCCTTCCAAGCTGGATACGTGGGTTCGATTCCCATCACCCGCTTTTTTCATGCTCATTTTTACAACGGGCTCAAATTATCAATAATATTAAAAGGAGGCACATGTATGAAGATTGTATTTCTAGACGCCAAAACAATCGGAGATGATATTGATCTGTCTGGCTACGACCAACTGGGAGAAGTTGTAAAGTACGCTTTTTCTACTTCTGATGAGGTACCTGCCAGAGTCACTGATGCTGATGTTCTTGTTGTCAATAAAGTTCAGATTAACGAAACTACGATTGGACAGGCAAAAAACCTGAAACTTGTCTGTGTAACTGCAACAGGAACTAACAACCTGGATAAAGATTATCTGGACAGTCGCGGCATTGCCTGGCGTAATGTAGCTGGATATTCCACAGAATCTGTTGCGCAGCATACTTTTGCCATGCTTTTCTACTTATTAGAGAAATTGCGCTATTATGATGACTATGTAAAAAAAGGACACTATGTAAATGATACGATTTTTACACATTTTGCCGAACATTTTTATGAATTAAAAGGAAAGACCTGGGGTATTATCGGACTGGGCAATATCGGCAGACGAGTTGCCTCCATTGCTGAAGCATTTGGTTGTCATATCATCTACGCATCTCCATCTGGAAGTGCTCCACAAGACGGTTATCATCAGGTAGACATGGACACCTTACTGATGACCTCTGATATCATCTCCGTCCATGCCCCATTGAATCAATATACAGAGAATCTGATGGACGGTGCAGCGTTCCACAAGATGAAATCAACCTGCATATTTTTGAATCTCGGTCGAGGACCTATCGTCGTCGAGCAAGCTCTGGCAGATGCACTGAACTGCAAAGAGATTGCTGCTGCAGGTCTGGATGTATTATGTGTAGAACCGATGAGTCCCGATAATCCGCTTCTTGCTATCAAGGACAGTAAAAAACTGTTTATCACTCCACATGTCGCATGGGCAAGCATTGAAGCAAGAACACGATTAATGGATATTATTCTGGAACAGATCAAAGAATATTTTGCATAACAAAACAGGCGCCACGATGCAATACCGATTGCATCATGCCGCCTGTGTTTTATTTTCTTATATTACCTATCGCAGTAAGGAATGCTCCAATTGCAAGATAGAAATCTCCAAGATTAGCCGTCAGCTTCGCCAAAAAAGAATTTTTTACACGAAAGCCTATATAATCAATGACTTTTCCTCTTACCAGTCGGTCAAATATATTACTTGCCGCACCTGCACTTGCAATAGCAAGGCCTAACTTTTCCAGATAATGGCCTCTTCTCAAGAAAGCAAAGATATCATATCCCCAAAGTGACAGCCCGGCAAAAGCAGAAGCTCCTTTTACGACCTTTGGATGATGGTCTAATGCATTCAACAGGAATCCTCTGTTATAGACCTTGCGGACAACTAGCTTTCCACCGCAAAATTCTTTCTGTTCGCCATGTTCCAGATTCTCTTCTACATACTGTTTGAACAGTTCATCCAATCCAAGCAAACCGGCAAACAGCCCTGTCATCCATGAAAGCATCTACATTCCCTCTTTGATTCTTACAATCTCTTCTTCCTGCTTTTCCATCTCCTCTTCGCGCTTTTCAATCTCTTCGCACAAAGTAATGTAATCAGTGTCTGCGACTTCACCTTTCTGGAATTTGTCATATACCATACGTCCAATGTCCATCAGATCTCTTTCATTCGCACGTTTTAACGAACGTACATTACTTTTAATCTTTTGGATTTCCAGAGTATCTTCTGTCTTTTTCCCAATCTCGCCTGCTACATCTGATATTTTCTTTCCTAAATCTTCAAAAAAATCTGCCATATTCATCGTCTCCTTCTTATCTTCTGAATCCTGCCATCATTTTAACCGTCTGAGCGTATCCAACGACTGGAATAGATTCATCGTTCCATATCCCCACTCTCGATTCGGATATTCTACCATCGCACGCTGATCTGTTCCAAGAAGAATAATATTCCTTATCTGACTGGAATTCACTCCCCGCGCTTCCGGCTGTTCTAAGATCCATTCCATCAAAAGTGCTGCTGCTCCCGCAGCAATTCCTGTCGCTACACTAGATCCTGTTCTGGTTACAAAGCTTCCATTCAACCCAGCTCCGGTTACCTCGACTCCAGGCACCGCATAATCTGGTTTTATTAATCCATCTCTAGTATAACCTCTTCCAGAATTAATATCAACTCCATTCTCCCTCCCATTATAGTATGCTACAGTCATAGCATTTCTGCTTGTTCCGGGTTCCGTCAGCGTCGTGTCTGGATTTGCTTCAAGAAAATACACCTCACCTGCCAGAAATTCCTCGACTGGAAGCCATATATGAAATTCTCCCTCCAACATCTGTACAGGTTCCACATTAATGGTCCAGATTCCGGCAGAAGGGTTCCTGAATCGAAGAAATATCAGCTGGGAATCATTATTTTCCAATAATAATCTGTACTCCACATTCACTTCTGTCTTATCAAATATAAAATTGACACTATAAGTATAGCCTTGCCTCAATGATATGTGCCCTGTGCGTTCTCCCGTCGGCGATGTGATAGAGATGGTCATTACATTGGGAAGTGTCGTCCAAAGCTCTGCTGCAAACGCTCCTACACCAGAACCTACACGTAATTCAACATCTGTCTGCTCATTCATACTCTGAAATTGATGATAATAATGATGCCTCTGTACTGCCTCATTTCCCGTTCCGATCACCACACTTCGGTTCAAAATAGAAGCATATATATCAATCATGGATGACAAAAGGGTCGTACCATTATGTCCGCCGAAATTCGTTCCCAAGGCCACACATATAACCAACGGCATATTTTTTTTATTTGCCAATTGATTTAAATATTTCATTCCCAACATAATATCATTTTCCTGAAAGCAAACTGCATCCTGACGTACCGCATAGAATTCTTTCAGATAATTCTTGGCTGGCTTTAATTTTACTACACCGATTGACGCCTCTGGCGCAGCGCCAAGAAAGCGATTAGGCACATCCGCACTACCAGCTGCAACACTTGCAAGAAAGGTTCCATGTCCATCTTCATCCATGCTGGGAACAACCTCTAGAGGATCTTCCGTACGAAGAGCTTCATTGATCATATCTTCTGTATATTCACTTCCATAGTCTAAGTTCTCCGGAAGATTTCCGGTCTGAATTGTCTGATCCCAAATTCCTGCAATCCTTGTAGAGCCATCAATATTCCGGAATACCAAATTACGATAATCAATTCCTGTATCCACAAATCCAATCATAATCTGACTTCCCATCAGCTGCAGGGTAGGATAATTTTGTACTGCACTGATTCCGGCAGCATTCAAAGCCTCCATATCAAGAAGAGAATAACAATTTGGTATCGAGTTATACCAGTAATTACTATAATTCAGCGGTTTCAGAAGCGTATGATCAGCATAGATTACACGATAACCAAAATCTGCATTCTGGACACATGCATCTTCTGTCTGTACATTCAGAGTCTCTTCCCCGCGATAGAACGGCACGAGAAAATCCCGATAATCTTGCGAGAGAATCCTCTCTCTACATTCTTCTCTGTTCATAAAAATACCCCATATACTTTTTATAAAATATATGAGGTATTCTCCTGATTATTCTATTCTTGCGACCTCCTGACCTCTTAGCATAATGATCGGTCCGCCGGTTCCTTCTATGTATTCCTTTGTAATAATGACCTGACCAATACTGTCATCCTTTGGAATCTCATACATAATATCCAGCATAAATTCTTCGATGATTGCCCGAAGTGCCCTGGCGCCAGTATCTTTCTCCATCGCTTTTTTGGCAATTGCCTGCAGAGCTCCGTCATCAAATTCAAGTTTCACTTCATCCAACGCCAGAAGTTTCTGGTATTGCTTCAAGATCGCATTCTTAGGTTCTTTTAAGATCTTGACCATCATCTCTTCATTTAACCCCTGAAGGGTGAAGACGATTGGAAGACGTCCCAGGAATTCTGGAATCATTCCGAAGTTTCGCAGATCCTCTGTCGTCACTTTACTCAGAATATTCTTATCGTTATTATATTTATCCTTCAGATCTGCACCGAATCCAATCGTCGCTTGCTTCGTCAGACGTTCTTTAATAATTCCTTCCAGATCCGGGAATGCTCCGCCACAGATGAAGAGGATATTCTTTGTATTTACCGTAGTCAATGGCACCATCGCATTTTTACTGTTTGCTCCCACCGGAACTTCAACATCACTTCCTTCCAGAAGTTTCAGCATTCCTTGCTGTACAGATTCACCACTGACATCTCTCTGACTGGTATTTTTCTTCTTCGCAATCTTATCAATCTCATCGATAAAGATAATTCCCTGCTCCGCCTTCTCCACATCATTATCAGCGGCCGCCAGAAGCTTGGATACCACGCTTTCAATATCATCTCCTATATACCCTGCTTCTGTCAGAGATGTAGCATCTGTAATCGCAAGCGGCACATCCAGTAATTTTGCCAGTGTCTTAACCAGATAAGTCTTACCAGAACCTGTAGGTCCGATCATCAACATATTGGACTTCTCAATCTCAATCTCATCCATCGTGTCCGTTGCCACACGCTTATAATGATTATAGACTGCTACAGACATCGCTTTTTTCGCGTATTCCTGACCAACCACATAATCATCTAATTTGGCTTTGATCTTATGAGGAGCAGGTATATTCTGAATGTCAATCAGAGGCTTTCTCTCCTCTCCCTCTTTTTTCTTCTTTATTTTTTGCTTTTTTGGAACGGCCTGTTCCAGATCTGCCATATTCAGGATCTGCACTCCCGGCATATTCATCAACTGGCTGAAATCAATCTGTCCACTCGTCATAGCGTCAAAACTCTTCTGCATACAATCATTACATACACAGATTCCATTCGGCAGGTCGATCATCTTGCCCGTAATACTCTCTGGGCGTCTGCAGACAAAGCAGATCTTCTCATATTCATCCTCATGGTCTTTGGTATTCTCTACATCTTCCACTGTAGCCTCTACCTTTTCAATATCATTCTTATTATCCTGTTCAGACATGTTATTTCCCTCTTTCTAGCCTTCCTGATCTTCCTGTATCATATTCAGGAACATCTCTTCCGATATGATTGGAATTCCAAGTTCATTGGCTTTCTTATTCTTGGATGATGTAGATGTCACATCATTATTAATCAAATAATTGGTCTTAGAAGTAACGGAACCTGTCACCTTGCCGCCAAGACTTTCTATCAATTCTTTTACTTCTCCACGATTTGCAAAATGTTCGACACTTCCAGTAATCACAAAATTCACTCCTGCGAATATCTGTTTCCCTGATTCTGCCCCTTCCTTCGGAATATCTAACTCCGACAACAGATCTCTCAATTGCTTTACATGACGTTCTGCGGAAAAATAATCTACGAATGCCCTTGCAATCACTTCTCCTACTCCTGATATTGCACTGAGATCTTCGGTCGTAGCCTGAAGCATCGCTTCTACATCATACTGAAATTCCTTACAGATCATCTTCGCATTCGCAAGACCGATATTGGCAATCCCAAGTGCATAGATGACTCTTGGCAGTGTTGTTGTTCTGGCCTTCTCTATACTTGCAATCAGATTCTGATATGATTTTTTGCCAAATCCATCCAACGTCTGTATCTCTTCCTGATAACGATCAAGATGAAATATATCTGCATATTCCTTGATATAACCTAATGCGATAAATTTCTCCAGTGTTGCTTCAGATAACCCCTCTATATTCAAAGCATCTCTACTGACAAACAAAGCAAATGATTTTACGTGTTTTGCCTGACATTCTGGATTCGTGCAATAGAGTGCTCTGGCATTACTGACCTGTCGAATCTCCGTTTTTCCCTGACAGACCGGGCACTGTGCAGGAATATCCTTCACCCCGCTGCGTGTCAGATTTCTTGCAATCTGTGGAATAATCATGTTCGCTTTATATACTTCTATGGTATCTCCAATTCCTAATTCCAGTTCTTCCATGATGCTGATATTATGGACACTTGCGCGACTTACCGTCGTTCCCTCTAATTCCACTGGTTCAAAGATAGCGACCGGATTAATCAGCCCCGTTCTGGAAGGACTCCACTCAATCTCGAGAAGCTTCGTCTCCCGAACTTCATCTGCCCACTTAAAGGCATATGAATCTCTTGGAAACTTGGAAGTTCGCCCCAGGGACTGACCGTACGCTATATCATCATATACTAACACAAGTCCATCGGATGGGAAATCATTCTCGGCAATTTTTTCTGAAAATTTAATAACTTCCTGCTCTACTGTGTCCGAAGTCACCTCATGGTATTCCACCACCTCGAATCCCTGTTCTTTCAGCCAATTCATCTGACAAGCTCTGGAATTATGAAAATCCACATTTTCTGCCTGCACAAGGGTAAATGCATAAAACTTAACGTTTCGCTTCGCTGTAATCTCGTTATTCAACTGACGAACAGAACCACTGCAAAGATTACGCGGATTTTTGTACCTTGCATCTACATCTTCAATTGCCTCGTTGATTCTCTCAAAATCCCGATATCCGATAATGGCTTCACCACGCAAAATTAATTCTCCCTGATATGCGATCTGAAGAGGAATATTTTTGAACACTTTGGCATTATTGGTAATGACTTCACCTACTTCACCATTTCCTCGGGTAACTGCTTTATACAATCTTCCCTCCCGATAAGTAAGGACAATCGTCAATCCATCCATCTTCCACGACATCAAAGCCTTCTGATTGCCCACAAATCTCTTCAGTTCTTCCACATCTTTCGTCTTATCTAAAGATAGCATCGGACTTTCATGCCGTTCTTTCGGCAACTCGCTTAACACTTCATATCCGACATTTACTGTAGGACTGTTAGATAACGTAATGCCTAATTCTTGCTCCAGTTCTTGCAGTTCATCATATAACTGGTCATACTCATAGTTACTCATGATTTCTTCTGCTTCCTGATAATATGCACGGCTCGCATTATTCAATAATTCTACCAGTTCCTGCATCCTGGCTTTCTTTGACTTGTTCATATAATTCTTTTAACTCCTGCTCTGTCAATTTTCTTACAGCACCTGTTTTCAGGCCGCCAAGTTTTACATTCATAATTCTTACTCTAACCAGTCTGGTCACCTTATATCCCAAAGCATCACACATTCTGCGGATCTGACGGTTCAATCCCTGGGTCAATATTATTGTAAATGTATATTTCCCTATCTTCTCCACTTTACATGGACGTGTGATAACATCCATTTTTTTCTCTCGGTCAATAATCCTCACACCCGATGCCATTTTATACACAAATTCATCCGTAATCGGTTGATTTACTGTAACTTTATACTCTTTTTCATGCCCGTATCTCGCCCGCATCATTCCATTGATCAAGTCTCCGTCATTGGTCATGATCAGAAGTCCCTCCGAGTCCTTATCCAGACGTCCGGCATAAGTCACTCGCACAGGGTAGTTCAGATAACGAATAATATTCTTTTTTTCTTTTTTATCTTCTGTACAAACAATCCCGGCAGGTTTGTTTACCGCCAGGACTATCTTTTCTGTATGATTTTTAATTACTTTCTTTCCAATCCGTACTTCCTGTCCCGGCTCTACTTTTGTTCCAGGACTTGCCATTTTCCCATCAACGGTCACTCGACCGCTCTCAATCAATCGGTCAGCCTCTCTTCTGGAACATACACCAGCATCACTTAGATATTTATTCAGTCTCACCATTTTGCAATACTCCACTGATACTATTATCTTCTACAAAGGTATTTCCATTATACAAAAAGAGTACACTAGTAATCTTATTTTCTTCCATAATTTCATGAATATCCCCATAATAATACCGTGGATCAATCACGATGATCTCGCGATAATATGGAGTCAGGAACGGGATCAGACAGTTCGCATAAGAATCCTTGAACAACAGCAAACGATCTGTGGTATCTGCAGTTGTCCGAATATCAACTGTCCCATAGTTACCTCCAAGGAACAATGCATATTTGTCCTTTTCCTCCAATTTAGATGCATCATACAAGGTTGCGGTCTTACGCTTCTCTTCTACATAGTTCACCACAATCTGCGGCCCTGCTCCTTCATCTTCTGATGTATAGATATAAATTGGCTCTTCATATCCCATCTCATACCCACTGGTAGAAGATAACGTCCCGTTAAATTCATTGGTTACTGCATATGCCTTTAATTCTGGTGCTTTGGATGAATCCAGTTTCATGGCATCTATCAGTGTCTGATAGGCATAATATGCTCCCAATGTCGTCCAGTGATGATCTGTATGATAATATATATTCTCTTTTTTGTGAGCTTTTAACACTTTACTTACATCCACCCAAGTCAGTTGATCTTCCAGTGACTTCTGTATTTCCAGAAAAATCTGATTCTGATCTTCTGTTACCGCGAATTGCGGAAGCTTATCTTCCAGAATATTTGCAGCATTTGGCACGAGCATCATATACATGGGAATATCATTATAAGTATTCTCGAACGCTTGGATTGCTTCGATATTCTGCTGCATCTGTTCTTCATCCGGCCTGGCAATATCCTCCAGAAGATAATGATCCTTCCCTTTGAATACACCATTTGACTCTCTTCTTCCGACAATCAGATCCACATGACTCTTGAGGGATACCCAAAAGTCTCTTCCCACAAACTGATCTGATTTGTATGATTCATACTGTTCCATGAATCTTCCGCTTTCAAGTCTACTTAATGTAAACTCTGGCTTCTGCTCCAGCATCCGATTCTCTTTCTCTGAGAATTCCTTATCTTGGGAAATCAGATTCATCAGACAGATCAATACCAGAATTCCCAGGAATGTCATGGCTGTCATTTTCTTCTTATGCAGTTTTTTCTTCTTACTGTCTTTCTGTTCCATAACTGCTCCTAAAATCTAAAATACAAGAATGGATTGTATGTCTCTGTCACCAGATATGCCACACACAACAAAAACAAAATTGCATACACCACACAATTTACAACAACACTCTTGCCACCCATTCTACGCAGGATCTGCTCATAGGTACGATGAACAACCGGAGTAGATCCCAGTATCAGTACAACCCACGATATGAGATTCGTTTTCAAAAGATACAGGCTCTCCTGATCCACTAGTCCATGGGCACCTGCTCCAAACATTACTTTTAGATAATCAGCCGCTCCTCCAAGACTTGGGCTAAAGAAGAATACCCATCCAATCATTACCAGCAGAATGCTATAGATACGTTTTACTATGTTGGGTAATTTTTCCAAAATCGCACCCAGAAAATATTTCTCTATAATCAAGATCACTCCATAATAGACTCCCCAGACAACAAAATTCCAGGCAGCACCATGCCAAAGTCCTGTAAGAAGCCAGACGATCAATAAATTGCGAATGTGTTTCGCGACGTTGACACGATTTCCTCCCAGAGGAATATAGAGATATTCCCGAAACCATGTTCCAAGAGAAATATGCCATCTGCGCCAGAATTCCGTAATACTTTTGGAAATATAAGGATAATTGAAGTTCTTCAGGAATTCAAATCCAAACATTTTCCCAAGACCAATAGCCATATCTGAATATCCGCTAAAATCAAAATATATCTGAAATGTATACGCCAGGCACCCAAGCCACGCCGTTAAAACGGAAACCTTTCCCTGCTGTAAAGTTAAGACTTCTGTGTGCACCATTCCTATCGTATTGGCAAGCAGCACCTTTTTTGAAAGGCCGCGAATAAAAAACATCGTTCCTTCCCCAAACTTTCCCCAGGATTCTTTTCTGACATGAAGCTGTCTCTCTATATCGGAATACTTTACGATTGGCCCGGCAATTAATTGTGGGAACATCGTAACATACAGTGCAAAATCCATAAGATTCTTCTGCACCTTTACATTACCTCGATAAACATCTATAATATAGGACAATATCTGAAATGTATAAAAAGAAATGCCGATCGGCAAAGCCAGTTCCTGATATGGTATCTGAACCGGGAGTACTGCATTCAGACTGTCTAACACAAATCCTTCGTATTTAAAGAATCCCAGAACGCATAGATTTACCACCAGATTAAACACCAGACTTTTCTTTGCCGCGCGTCGGTTCTGAAGGTTTCTCGCAATATCCAGCCCACTGACATAATTAAACAGAATGGAAAATATCATCAAAAATATATAGACCGGTTCTCCCCATGCATAAAATATCAGACTTGCGAAAAGCAAAACAGCGTTCTTAAGCTGTCTTGGTACCAGATAATATAAAATCAACACAATTGGTAAAAACGTAAATAAAAATACAATACTGCTAAATAACATTCTGTATGTTTCCTTCTCTATATGCTCTTTCTGAATGCTTCATATATCTGATCCGCATCCTTCGATATCGCTAATAATACATAATATCCTCTGCTGTCTGTCACCGCCGAATTAATCAGTTTTGTCTGCTCTGCTCCATATCCTTCAAAACTGTTCTTCTGCGTATGCAGGCGCTTCTGAATAGCTTTTTCAACATTCTCAGCCTGTGATTTATCCTTAAGCTTAATGACCAGAATCTCATTGACACTCATAACATCATTCGGGACATACAGCATTACTCCCTCATAATCATTAGCATTCAAGCCATAATACTTCTTCAAATCCTGCGTAGTTCCTTTGGTCATCCCTTTTGTTTCAGTAACCGCCAGAATATTCTCGCGTATCGTTTTTACCGAGACATCTTTGCCGCCTTCTTGTGACAGCAAGAATCCGATATAAACAAGAAGAACGATCACCATCGCATATTTCAATATATTCAGCAAATCTATCCTGTGCTTTTTCATTATAATTTTGCAACCTCCGCCATATGATCTACCCATTCCGTATAATAATCCGGTGCCATATGGATTCCATCTTCCGAATAATACTCTTCCTTTACCAGATCCGTATTATCAATAAATATCACATCTTCCTCTTCACACAGTTTTTCCAGTTCTTCGTTAAACTCCGTAATATTGCCATACCACTCATTATTGTCTATCACAAACTGTTGAACCGGAAGGATACTGTTTACATATATACGAGTATCCGGCAAAGCCTCTCTTAATCTATCCAACACACTCTTATATTTTTCTATAAAAAGATCTACATCCCCTCTGGATGCTTCAATATCATTCATCCCATACGCAAGAAACAATACCTGTGGTTGTAACTCAATTGCCTTCGTCAGATGCTCTTCTATCTTGTTGACTTCTGAATCACATACCCCGGCTCCTCTGTCTGCCTGAACATTTTCCTGATTCAATACACCATATTCATATAATCCCTGTGTCACTGAGTCACCGATTACAAAAGCATTGGCAAATTTCTCACTGGCCGGCCGGCTGGCCCACTCTTCATCTGCTTCCTGTTCTGCTTTTTCCAGCTCCTGAATCTGCCTGTCCACTTCACTTATATCCGTCTTCTCCATCTGATGAAGTCTCTGAATTCCAGCTTCTGTATCTGCCTTTGGATTCATAAGCCTTACCACAACAATAATCGCACCGACAATGAGCAGTGCAATCACGACA
Source organism: Bariatricus sp. SGI.019 (assembly GCF_050315235.1). NCBI lineage: Bacteria > Bacillati > Bacillota > Clostridia > Lachnospirales > Lachnospiraceae > Bariatricus > Bariatricus sp. SGI.019. The sequence goes on from NZ_JBNPOQ010000015.1 coordinate 18,079, forward strand.
GTCACTGCAATGCTCAGAACATGGTCTTTTTCTTCAATTTTTACAGATTTTCTTTTGTTCTCTTTTTTCACGTTAACTGTGCTCTCCCTATAAAAACAGTTCAAAGATATTGTACTGTTTTTCCCTATAAAAGTCAAACATATGCTATACTATTAACCAAAGTCAAAAAGGAGTTTTTCATATGAATATATTCACATTATCAGCCAAATCCTGTATGTCTCATCTACTCTTAAAAGATACCTTCGACCGGTTCTCTTTTATCGAAAGCGAGATTACAACCTTTAATAAATTCACCATCGACGGATACCTTCACAAAGACTTCTATGATGAAGCCCCTGAACGGTCTTATGCTTATTGGAAGGATGTTCGCGAATATTGCTTCAGTATCATCCGCGGCAAACGTACCCCATTGAATTTTAAAATCGTTCTCTCCCTTGCCCAGGAAACCTTTGCTGCCTTTCTTGCGGATCATCAGCTTGACGGTTATCGCCCGGAAGAGATCCAGGGACTCTATCTGAACTTCCATTATGATGGTTCTACCCTGCAGTGCATTACCGGAATCTCCATGCATACCTTTACACTGGACAAGACACTGGAGCACGAATGGGATGAATATGCACAGACATTGCTGGCAGAGATGATTGAATAATGACAGCAAAAAATAGCCGTCCTGCTCTCGTCAAAGTCCAGTAACGGCTATTCTATAGCTTAATATTGAATTCTCTTACTTCGTCAGCATCATCATGATCTCATTACTTCTCTCTACAAATGCAGTCATTTCGTCTGGATTCAGTGGCTTGTGTGCCAGCATTGCAAGATCATACAACTGCTTGCAGATGATAGATACGTTTTCATTTTCTTTGTTATCTACCACGTATTTTACCAGTGGATGGTTTGCATTCAGTATCAGGGTCGTATCTCCGCCCATATCCATGCCGCTCATACCGTACATCTTCATCATTTCCTGCATACGGCGATTCTGCTCAGACAGGGTAATCATAGAAGCAACTTTATCATCTTTTAATTTCTCAATCTTGACATCCAACTTATCGTTTCCAAGTTCTTTGCGGAAGATTTCAATCAGGCTGTCAGAAATTGTCTTAAATGATTCCTTATCTTCTTCAGCCACTTCTTCCTTAATATGTTCTGTCACATCGGCGTCAATTCTCTGGAAGCGAATCTTTGGATTGCGCTGTTCTAACTGTGTAATAAATGGAGAGTCGATGTTATGTCCTAAGATAACTGCATCCTGGCCCTGCTTACGGAACATATTGATATACTGGCTCTGCTGAATCTCATCCGTTACATAGTAGATGGTAGTCTTAATCTCTTCTACGTTATTTTCATCTGTATTCTCTGCACTGTCAGCATCCTCTTTCTTGTCATTTGGTTCAACGACTTCTCCGCCATTTTCTTCAATGCAGTCTTTTAATGTCAGGTACTTTCCATCAATGTTCTTAAAGAGAACGGCATCCTTCATCTTGTCACAGAATTTTTCATCTTTTAAGCAACCAAACTTGATAAATGGACTGATGTCATCCCAGTATTTTTCATACTCATCTCTCTTGGTCTTGCACATGCCAGAAAGCTTATCTGCAACCTTTTTGGAAATGTAATCTGCAATCTTATTAACAAATCCATCGTTCTGTAATGCACTACGTGATACATTCAATGGCAGATCCGGGCAATCAATGACTCCCTTCAATACCATGAGGAATTCAGGGATAACTTCCTTAATATTATCTGCAATAAATACCTGATTGTTATATAACTTGATCGTTCCTTCGATAGAATCATACTCTGTGTTGATTCTTGGGAAGTACAGGATTCCCTTTAAGTTAAACGGATAATCCATATTCAAGTGAATCCAGAACAGAGGCTCTTTATAATCCATGAATACCTTACGGTAGAATTCCTGATACTCCTCATCAGTACATTCGTTTGGATGTTTTGTCCAAAGTGGATGAATATCATTCAAAGGAACCGGGCGTTTCTGAATCTTAACTTTCTCTTTTGCCGCTTCAACCTCTACCATTTCTTTTTCGCCATCTTCATTTTCCTTCTCTTCCATCTTGGCATCTTCATGGATGTGTTCAATGACAACATCGTCTTCTTTCAGATCTGCCTCATCGATGGTCTCATATTCCGGCTCAGCATTCTCTTTTGCCAGGAAGATCTCTACCGGCATGAAAGAACAGTATTTCTCAATGACTTCTCTCATACGATATTCATTCGCGAATTCCAGACTGTCTTCATTCAGATACAATGTCATCGTTGAACCTACAGTTTCTTTATTCCCGTCTTCCATCTCATACTCTGTACCGCCGTTGCTTACCCAGTGTACCGGAGCCGCACCTTCTTTATAAGAAAGAGTATCAATATGGACTTCATCTGCTACCATGAATGCGGAATAGAATCCAAGTCCGAAGTGACCGATCATATCATCTTCGGTTGTCTTGTCTTTGTATTTCTCCAGAAACTCTGTTGCTCCGGAAAATGCAATCTGCGTGATATATTCTTCCACTTCTTCTGCAGTCATACCAAGACCATTATCTGTGAATTTCAGGGTCTTTTCTTCCGGGTTTACTTCTACCTGAATGGATGGTTTATAATCATCCGGCAGTTGGTATTCACCCATCATATCTAATTTTTTCAGCTTAGTGATCGCATCACATCCATTAGATACCATCTCACGGACAAAAATGTCATGATCTGAATAAACCCATTTCTTGATAATTGGGAATATGTTCTCACTACTGATTGATAAACTTCCTTTTTTTGCTTCCATCTTCACCACTCCTGTTATTATTTTAGATTATTTTCTATATATTTTTGAAACAGGGAATACCCCGTTTGTTTTGCTCAAAAGATATGATAATACCGATAAATTTAAATGTCAATAGAAAATTAGCACTCTTTCAAAAAGAGTGCTAACAATTCTGTTAAAATTATAAACTTTTTATAAACATTCCTGTCGAAGTCCAATGCATTAGTTGTTCCATCTTTATGCGGACTTCCGCACAGTACTAATACTTTCATTGATATTCCTCTAGAAAAATGATTTCTACCACTCGATTGTTTCTACCGATACCGGATGTTCATTTATCACCACATCGGATACTTTTCCATTCTTAATCTTAATGACCCGGTCTGCCATCGGTGCGATTGCCTGATTATGCGTAATCAGAATAACCGTCATCCCTTTCTCTCTGCAGGTATCCTGCAGAAGTTTCAAAATGGATTTTCCCGTATTGTAATCCAATGCTCCTGTCGGCTCATCACACAACAACAGCTTCGGATTCTTTGCCAGTGCACGGGCTATAGACACTCTCTGCTGTTCCCCTCCAGACAGTTGTGCCGGGAAGTTATCAAGCCTTTCGCCCAGCCCCACTTCTCTTAATACTTCTGCCGCGTCCATGGGATCCTTACAGATCTGAAGTGCTAATTCTACATTTTCCAATGCCGTCAGATTCGGAATCAGATTATAAAACTGAAAAACGAAACCAATGTCATCCCGCCGGTATGCCGTCAACTGCCTCTGGGAATATCTGGCAATATCCTCTCCATCCACCATAACCTTCCCCGATGTCGCTGTATCCATTCCTCCAAGGATATTTAAGACTGTCGTCTTACCGGCACCGCTGGGTCCGACAACAACCGCGAATTCCCCTCGTTCTATCTGAAAATCGATTCCGGCTGCCGCCATAATCTCAACTTCTCCCATCTTATATATCTTTTTTACATTCTCTAATGAGACAAATTCACCCATACCATACCTCCGAAAATGAATTATTGTATTTATTATATCACGTACAATAAGGAAAGAAAAATGTTGATTTATAAAACAATTCTTAAAGAAATCTAAAAATTAGAGTAAAAAAATAACTCATAGCTGTTTTGCCATGAGTCATTTTATCATACAATATCTTATTCTATTCTTTTCCATCAAAGCAATAGGTGCATACTTTACATGGTTCAATTCCGATAGATGCTAGCAAGTCGTCCAGTCGGTGATATCGAAGTGTTGTAAAATTCTGCTGCTTGCGGATATCTTCAATCATCTGTGCATATTTGCAGCTGCACGGATTGGAGTATTCTTCTAATACTTCCTTAGGGACATCTTCCCCTTCCCGTTTCTTGATCATCTGTCTGGCGATCAGTTCCATCTCTGATTTGGAACGGGAAAAGTTCAGATACTTACAGCCGTACATGATCGGCGGACATGCCGGACGGACATGTACCTCCTTAGCTCCACTCTGATACAAGAATTCCGTCGTCTCTCTCAACTGTGTTCCACGTACAATGGAGTCATCAATCAATAAAAGCTTCTTATTCTCAATCAATGCATGAACCGGAATCAGTTTCATACGCGCGATCAGATTACGCTGGCTCTGATTCGTCGGCATAAATGATCTTGGCCAGGTAGGCGTGTATTTGATAAATGGTCTTGCATACGGAATCCCCGATTCATTGGCATATCCAATTGCATGGGCGATACCAGAATCCGGAACTCCTGCCACAATATCCGGATGCACGGAATCTCCATCTCTTTTTGCCAGCATGCTTCCGCATTTGTAACGCATCTCTTCTACATTGACACCTTCATAAGATGAAGTCGGATAGCCATAATATACCCACAGGAATGAACAGATCTTCATCTCTTTCTGTGGTTCACTTAATACTTCAACACCTTCCGGTGTAATATAAACAATTTCTGCAGGTCCCAGTTCTTTATAGTCTGTATATCCAAGATTGATATACGCATGACTTTCAAAAGATACACAATAAGCATCGTCCTTATGACCGATCACCAGCGGAGTCCGCCCATAACGGTCTCTGGCCGCATAGATTCCATCCTTTGTCATAACCAACATCGTCATAGAACCGTCTACCAGCTCCTGAACATATTTGATTCCTTCTAAGATAGAATCTTTTTCACAGATCAATGCTGCCATCAATTCTGTGACATTGATCTGTCCATTCGTCATCTCCTGGAAGTGAGAATTTGCACTTTCATACAAACGATTCAATAATTCATCATAATTATTCACTTTTCCTACCGTTGTAATTGCAAAACTTCCAAGTTTTGAACGAATCAATAATGGCTGTGGTTCAAAATCTGAGATACAGCCAATTCCAAGATGTCCTTTCATCTCGCTGACATCTCGGTCAAACTTTGTACGAAACGGGGAGTTCTCAATATTATGAATGGCACGGTTAAAACCTTCTTCCCCATAAGTTGCCATTCCTCCTCGTCTTGTTCCAAGATGTGAATGATAATCTACTCCATAAAAAAGCTCCAGAACACAGTCCCTTTTTGATGCTACACCAAAAAATCCTCCCATATGACCTCTCCTTTTCTGAATATGTATTTTGTCAACAACATCGGTGTACAGACATCTCTGTACACCGATGGTATTTCTCTCCGGTACAATTGTAACACAGGCAGATAGCCTTGTCTAATATTAACTTAACATCTCTTTTAACTTCTGATTTACCATTCCGGGATTGGCCTTTCCTTTCATGGCCTTCATAGTCTGTCCGACAAGAGCTCCAAGAGCCTTTTCTTTGCCGCCTTTATAATCAGCTACTGCCTGCGGATTATCTGCAATGACTTTTTCCAGAACTTCCTGCAGAGCACCTTCATCATTGACAGTCTTCAGTCCATGTTCCTCTACATATTTCTCCGGATCAATGTCTTCTACAAATATCTTTTCGAACACATCTTTTGCGACAGAACTATTAATGGTTCCTGCTTCTGTCAGCTCAATCAGTTTTGCAAGATTTTCCGGTGAGAATCGAATATCTTCCGGCTCCATATCGTTATCTTTCAATAGACGTAAAGTCTCCACCATCAGCCAGTTCGATACCTTCTTCGGTTTCTTGCATATGGCAGTTGTTGCTTCAAAGATATCTGCCATATGCTTTGAGCCGGTAATGATCTCAGCGTCATACTGTGGAATATCGAATTCTTTCTTGTATCTTTCCAGTTTTTCCGTACGGAATTCCGGCTGCTGGGATCTAATCTTCTCAATCCACTCATCGCTGATCACGATCGGCACCAGATCGGGTTCTGGAAAATAACGATAATCCTGCGCATCCTCTTTGGAGCGCATTGCATGTGAAGATTCCTTATTATCATCCCACCTTCTGGTCTCCTGCACCACCTCTTTGCCGTCTTCCAGAAGTTCAATCTGACGTTCCCGCTCTCCTTCGATAGCTCTTGCTATGGCCTTGAATGAATTCAGATTCTTCATCTCCGTTCTGGTTCCGAACTTTTCTGTTCCGACTTCTCTGACAGACAAGTTCACATCCGCTCTCATGGAACCTTCCTGCAATTTGCAATCGGATGCTCCCAGATACTGGATAATCATACGCAATTTTTCCAGATAAGCAATGACTTCATCTGCAGAACGCATATCTGGCTCTGATACGATCTCTACCAACGGAACACCACTTCGGTTATAATCTACCAGAGAAGTGTCATCCCATTCATCATGGATCAGTTTTCCGGCATCCTCTTCCATATGCATCTCATGGATGCGGACTTTCTTCTTCGTATCTCCCACTTCTATCTCAACATAACCATTTCTTGCAATCGGAAGATACAACTGAGAAATCTGATAATTCTGTGGGTTATCAGGATAAAAGTAATTCTTACGGTCGAATTTACATACCTTTGTAATGTCACAATTAGTTGCCAGACCAATAGCCATTGCATACTCTACAACCTGCTTATTCAAAACAGGAAGAGATCCTGGCATACCGGTACATACCGGACAGGTATGGGTATTCGGCGCACCTCCGAACTCTGTGCTGCAGGAGCAGAAGATCTTGGTCTTGGTTGCAAGTTCTACGTGGACTTCCAGTCCGATGACTGTCTCATACTGTTTTGCCATAATTATCTGCCTCCTTTCACAAGTTCTGGTCTCTCATAAGTTCTGGTCTGTTCCAGTGTATATGCTGCGCGGATAATCTTATTTTCCTCAAAACAATCTCCAATAATCTGCATTCCTATCGGAAGTCCCTTGGAATCTGTTCCTACCGGGAGACTGATTCCCGGAAGGCCTGCAAGATTAACGGAAATCGTATAGATATCGCCCAGATACATTTTCAACGGATCACTTAAGCTCTTACCAAGCTCTGGAGCTGTCGTCGGCGCTGCCGGTGCAATGATGACATCATATTTTGAAAATGCTTTGTCAAATTCCTGCTTGATCAACGCTTTTGTCCTTAATGCTTTCAGATAATATGCATCATAATAACCAGAGCTTAACACGAATGATCCAAGCATGATCCTACGTTTTACTTCTGGGCCGAACCCTTCGGAACGTGTTTTTTTGTACATATTATGAAGTCCTTCATATTCCTCGGTACGGTATCCGTACTTTACGCCATCAAAACGTGACAGATTAGAGCTTGCTTCTGCAGATGCAATGACATAATATGCCGGGATTGCATATTGAACAAGGTTCAGATCAAATTCCTCTACAATGGCTCCCTTTTCTTCCAGTACTTTCACAGCATCCAGAATCTTTTCTTTTACTTCGGGATCTAGTCCTTCTCCAAAATAATCTTTTGGAATACCAATCTTCATACCTTTTACATCTTCTACCAGTGCACTGGTAAAATCATATTTTTCCCGTGCAATCGAAGTACTGTCTTTTGGATCATGAGATGCGATAGCTTCCAGAATCGTTGCGCAATCCGTTACATCTCTGGCAATTGGTCCAATCTGATCCAGAGAAGAACCATAAGCGATCAGTCCATATCGGGATACCGTTCCATAAGTTGGCTTTATTCCGACAACTCCACAGAAAGAGCTGGGCTGACGAATCGAACCACCCGTATCAGACCCTAATGCATACGGACATTCTTCTGCTGCCACTGCTGCACAGGAACCACCGGACGAGCCCCCCGGAACATGTTTAAGATTCCATGGATTCTTTGTCTCTCCATAATAAGAAGTCTCGGTAGTACTTCCCATGGCGAATTCATCCATGTTCGTCTTTCCAATAATTACAGCTCCTGCCTTCTCAAGATTTCTCACTGCTTCCGCAGTAAATGTCGGTTTAAAATTACCTAAGATCTTAGAACTGCAAGTCGTCAGCATATCTTTTGTGCACATGTTATCTTTAATAGCAACCGGGACACCAGCCAGTGGACCTGTCAATGTTCCGTCATCAATTAACTTCTGTACTTCTTCGGCACGTTCGAGCGCACCTTCTCGGTCAATCGTCACAAAACTGTGGACATCTTTTTCTACTTTTTCAATCTGTTCGATAGAAGCCTTCACAGCATCCACAACAGATATTTCTTTTGCTTTTATCTTTTTTCCTAATTCTACGGCTGTCAAACTTGTAATATCCATTTTGCTGTTTTCCTCCTATCCAATAGTTTTCGGTACTTTAAAGCTGTTGTCTTTCTTAAGTGGTGCATTGGCAAGAGTATCGATACTGCCATCGCCATTTTCTACAACATCCTCTCGAAATACATTATTGACCGGAAATACATGAGACATTGGTTCTATCCCCTCTGTATCCAGTTCATTCAATGTATCAATATAATCCAACATCTTTTCCATATCAGCCTTGGCATCTTCTTTTTCCTGACCAGACAATTCTAACTTTGCCAAAATGCCAACATATTCTATTGTCTCATCTGATATTTTATTTGCCATAATTCTCCTCCTTAATATCTCGTATAGAAGCCAAGATAATCTGTCGATTCTATCGTCTCGCTCGGGGTCATTATAAGTCTCATACCTTCTTCACAGGTAATCTGGGTGTTTTCTGGAATTACCATGTACTTATACTCTTTACCATCTGACTGATCCTCACCAAGATAGATGCTTTCATAACTATATTCATTTCCATCTTCGGCATAGATTACAAGATTAATCGCACCTGTCCCTTCCAGAAGTTCCAGATCGTATATTCCCGCAGCAAAATCCACACCTGCCGTCCGGGTTCCACTATCTGTGATTTCGTAGGAATCTATGACTGGATTTGCAATTCCATTTACAGAGAGCGGCTGTGCATTTTCCGTTTTCAGTGTCACGCTGGTTTCAGATGATATGGTCAGGATTGCATGATCGAACAACCTAAGATCATCCAGATAATTCTCTTCATCCTGTCCCGCATACTCATATAGATATATTCCATTTTCATAATCAGACACTTGAATCGCATCAAAATCGTACTGAACAACTGCTTCATAATCACCGGCCGGGATATGAAGACCTACTATATAAGTCCCTGAAGGCAGTTCATATTCTGCCTCATCCCCAGACTCAGGATTTTCCTTATCCAGGCTTGCATATGGATCATATTCATAGTCAGTATAATAAGAGTCATCGGAATCAAAAAGCACTGTCTGCATAAGATAACTTACAACACTGAAGATAATCATCCCCGCAATGATTATCAGCATTGCAAAAGCGATAATTCTGGGCCGCTTTGACTTCTTCTTTTTCTGAACCTTCTGGGCCTGTCGATCCTGTGTATTCTTCTTAACATAAGAAGGCTTCTTCTCATCTTCATGGACATGTGTCATCGGCATGTTATCACAGCTGCTTTGATTGACATGATAGTTTTTTTCTGATTTGTTATTATCCAGTCCACACTCCGTACAGATTCCTCTTCTGTCTAACTTTCCCCCACATAACGTACATTTTCTTCCAAACATATACTTTCCTCTCTTGAATACCTGTCCCCTTTTTCTTTTATCCTATTAAAATACTATGGTTCCAGTCTGCTTAAATCTCGTGGAAACAATGTGGTCTCTCTTACATTGTCTTCCCCGATCAGTTTCATTGTCAGACGTTCCAGCCCGATTCCGATTCCACCATGTGGCGGCATTCCATGCTTGAATGTTGCAAGATACTGTTCCATTCCCTCCTGAGACATTCCCCTTGCCTCAATCTTATCTGTCAGCATCTTGTAATCGTGAATACGCTGTCCGCCGGTCGTAATCTCCATACCACGGAACAAAAGGTCAAAACTCAGAGTATATCTGGTATCCTCTGGATCATCCATTGCATAGAACGGACGTTTCTTTGACGGATAATGAGTCACAAATACAAAATCACTGCCCCATTCTTCTTTCGCATACTGACTGATCAATTGTTCCTCTTCCGGTTCCAGATCAAATGGATTTCTCATCTTGTGCTGATACTTCTTAGCAACTTTTTCTTTGATTTCGCTGAAACGAACCGCCGGAATCTTGTCAACTTTTGGAAGCGTAACGCCTAATATTTTCAATTCCTTTGCATATTCTTTTTCTAACAATTCCATAGTATATTGAAGATATCCAGTCTCCATCGCCATAATATCTTCAAATCCGTCAATATACCCCATCTCAAAATCGAGACTGGTATATTCATTCAGATGGCGCTTGGTATTATGTTTCTCAGCACGGAATACAGGAGCCGTCTCGAACACTCTGTCAAACACTCCTACCATCATCTGTTTATAGAACTGTGGGCTCTGGGCAAGTACTGCCGGTCTATGAAAATATTCCAGTTTAAAGATGTTGGCACCGCCTTCTGCACCTTTTGCTCCAATCTTTGGTGTATGAATCTCTGTAAATCCCTGACTATACAAGAAATCTCTAAATGCTCTGGTAAGTCCCTCCTGAATTCTGAATTTGGCACGTTCTCTGACATTACGAAGTGCTATCGAACGATAGTTAAGTTTTGCTTCCAGAGAAGTATTCAGTTTCCATTTAGAAATAGCCAAAGGCATCATCTCATCAACAGGTTCACTCAAGATACGAAGCGTCTCCATACGAATCTCAATTCCATTCGGAGCCTTTTCATTCTCTTCCAACACACCTTCTACTTCTATCGTTGCTGCTTCTTTGATATCTTTCAAATCAAATTTGGCAATTCCTTCTTCATACACTCCCTGAAGAAGTCCTTCTCTTTTTCTCAGAACTACAAAAGCCACTGTGCCCATATCACGAATTGTATGAACCGCACCGTTAACTTTTACTTTCTGTCCAGGTTTTACCTGTTCTAGCAATTCACTGATTTCTAGCGTTTCTTTTGGTTTTACTCCTGTTAAATAATCCATGCTTTTTTCCTCCTTTTCTTCCCGGGACGAACAGCCGATAAATATCAAAAAAACGTCCCGGAATACATACGTATTCCGGGACGGATATCATCTTCGCTATCCGCGGTACCACCCGCATTGAACCTGTATCAGGTTCCTCTCTTACGCGTAACGTGCGCCAACGTACTGACCTACTTAAGTTCAACCAGTCTGCTCCAGAGTGTTCCCTATCGTTCTTATTCCTCAAGGGGCGCTCTCAGTCGGTGACGCCTCATTCCTGTCAAGTTCCAAAGAACAGAGTCTCTTTCAACGCTTTACTTTAATAAATTAAAATTTGTTATATATGTTATCACATGTATTTTCTGATTGCAAGCAAAAAATCATACTTGCACATTTTTTACTGAAAGATATAATGAAATAGAGAGAATATCAAGGAATGAGGGTTATCACCGTGTTAAAAACATTAATAAAACATATTTCAAAATATTATAAAGACACCTTTTTGCTTGCAGTTGCCGGTCTGGTCATTGGAATTCTGGTAGGTATTATTGATGCTGCTTTTGGAACCATTCTTTTTAAATGTACCGCCATCAGAGAACGATACTTCTGGTATCTTCTTCCATTTCTGCCAGCCACAGGGGCCTTTATCTGTCTGATCTATAAGCGCTTTGGGAAAAATGCCAACAAAGGAATGAAGCTGGTCTTTGAAGTCGGTTTTGGTCATAAAGTAGGTCTTCCGATACGGATGGTTCCACTGTCAATGATTGCCACCTGGTTAACTCATCTGTTCGGCGGAAGTGCCGGAAGAGAAGGCGTTGCGGTACAGATCGGAGCTGCTGTCTCTAATAATGTCGGTCGCCTGATTGATAAAGTAACTAATATAAAGGACAGTCAGAAAATGTTCCTGATCACGGGTATGGCTGCTGGATTTGCAGGACTATTCTGCACTCCACTTGCCGCCATCTTTTTTGCATTGGAAGTCCTCGTCGCCGGAAAGCTGGAATATCACGCACTGATTCCGGCAACGGTTGCCTCTTTAAGTGCTGCCTATACTTCCCGTGCATTGGGACTTCGCAAATTCTACATCAATATTTTAGACACATTGAACATCCATCCTTCAAATTATGATATTGTTTTACTTCTAAAAATCGCCCTTATGGGACTGATCTTTGGTGTTGTTGGATCTCTGTTTGCCTTGCTTCTGCGTTATATGCGATTGAAATTAATGTTTGCTTTTTCTTCTCCATTGAAGAAAGCCATCATCATGGGCATTATTCTTGCCGTCTTAATGGCACTTCTTCATCAGGGAAGATATTGCGGTACAGGATCTAATCTAACTGCTCTCTGTTTTGGTGGAGATGAAAATGTCATATATTTTTACGACTGGCTTTTGAAGATGCTGCTCACAATTCTGACATTATCTTCTGGATTTATGGGCGGAGAGGTTGCTCCACTTTTTTCCATCGGTTCCTGCCTCGGTTATGTGATTGCTCCAATGCTTGGATTAGATCCGATGTTTGGTGCTGCACTGGGATTTGCTGCTGTCTTCAGCAGTGGAACCAATACATTGTTAGCCGCAATTTTGGTAGGCGTAGAAAGCTTCGGCTATTCTATGCTTCCATTTTTCTCAGTCGTATGCTTTATTTCATTTATCTTTAACTTTAATAATTCCATTTTCACGTCACAAAAAAGTATCTTCAAGCAATATGGGGACGGGGGTTTTTGAAAAATCCCCGTCCCATTTTACTTTTCTTCAACTGTAATCATATTTTTCACAATATCTTTATTCACCTGATATACCATTTTGGAATCCTTTGCCATAATATAACGATATGTACCAGATTCCTCTACATTCCCAATATATACAGTAAATGTTTCTTCTTTTTCTGTTGAAGAGTCCTGATAAGTTGCAACTGCCGTAATCCTGTTTTCTTCGTCCAGACCGTATTGTAGAAGCTTTTCTTCTGTTACGTGGTAATCTACACATTCTGTCAGAGACAAGGTCCCGAATCCACCTGCCAGCTCTCCTAACTCTCCTTCTTCTTCATATGTATCGGTCATTCCATCTTCTGTAACTTCTACTTTTTTCAGATTACCGCTTCCAATAGACGGAACTGAATCGTTCTCTACGAGTCCAGACAGATCAAATTGAAGGCTGGTTACCAAATCACTGGTAATCGTATACACTTTCTTTGTATCATTAATAGTCACATAATAATTTTCACCAGTAGTATTTCCAATGTACAGAATGCTTTCTTCTTCGTCTTCTGTGGTATAACGAATGGTATATGCCGGCTCCTCCAATCCATAATCCGCAAGATCATCTGGGTTGTCTAACTCTCGAACGGCTGACAGATTCTCCACTTTCGATACAATATCCTCTACTGTGGTCTGATTCATCGGAATCTCTTGATCTGCTTCATAATACCATATTCCATCTTCTTTTTTGAAGGCCATAGTATCTGTCCCATCTGTATAAGACAATCCCAACAATTTCACTTCCTCGGTGACAGCAATCTTTTCTTCCTCTTCCCTGGAATTCTTCTGATTCCAGAAGCGAAGACCAATATACAAGATTGCTAAAACCACAAGAATTCCTACTAATATTAACATACTTTTTTTCTGCTTCATGAATCTTTCCTTTCCTATGCTATGCTTTTCTTCTCTTCCACCAACGCACGAATCCAAACACCAATATAATGAGTGGAATTCCAAAAATCACAAGCAGGCTTATAATTCCGGCATGCTGCATGGTATTATAAGTTACTTCCAGACTCTTTGGCTCAATTGCCACATTCTGCACATCATCAAAATTAGCAGACAATGCATTCATGAATAAATCTAGGTTCTCCAATGTCGAAAAGCTATCTGTAATCTGAGCATCGATCATACTGTCAGCAGAGATTACTGTAAGACGGCTCTCCATATCTTTTTCCTTGTTCGTCTCTTCACTGTCTTCTTCATCCTCTGCTCCGACACTTTCAACAGCGACAGCTCCCAACGTATATGTTCCCTGCTTTTCTTCATCTTCGGTGACAGCATAAGCCTCAGAAGATGTAGTCATGAATGATGTCACAGTGATTGTCTCTCTTGCAGGATCTGTCACATGAAATCCATGTGCATTTACCAAAAGTACCATTCCAGAAGACATTCCTTTCATCATTTCTTCTGATCCATTGATCTGAGGGAAAATATAGTAATAATTTCCCTGATAACATCTCTGCATATCAGCAATATAGCCATCCTCACACTCCATGCCATATTCTTCAAGAAGTGTATCAAGATTCGGAGTCGCATCATCTGTCTCTCCCAGCATTAGGAACACATCTCCACCTTTTGACATGTAATTTTCAATCAACGTCTTTTCATCTTCTGTGATATCTTTCATTGGAGCATATAGAAACAACAAATCACAATCCTCTGGTATCTCACCTTGCATCATCAGATTCAACTCTTCTTCTGCCATGTTATTCTTTCCCAGCAGATCTGATACTGATGTAGAGAATGTATTCTCTCCATGTCCTGTCGTATAATATATTTTTTTTATCGTATCACTGGTCACATAATTGACAGCACTGGTAAGCTGTCCTTCTCCGTCAAATTCAGTCGCAGAAACACTGCCCGTCATATAATAGGAATACTCATCATACACTAAAATGTCCCCAAAGGAAACGGAAGTACTTTTCCCTGTCTTTTCGCTGGTAATCAAGATCGTATCTGAATCCACATTGTTTTCTGTAAGTTCAGAAGGATGCAATACCGGATCAATCCATTCCACTTCAATATTGTCAGATAATTCAGCATATTTCTTAAGAAACGTTTTTATACGTTCATCTGTGGAATCTTTCTCTGCAAATACCTGAAAGGAAATTTTCTGGTCCAATTTTTTCAGCAAATCTTTTGTTGTATCTGAAATCTCATATATCTTATTGTCGCTGACATCAATACTGCGAATACTTTCTGGCAGCTGTCCGGCTATTAGATTTATTACAACTGCAATCGCAATCACCAGTGCAATCATGCCAACACTGTAACTTCCATTCCTGGAAGTCCCACTTCTAAAAATCTTCTTTATTTTTTCCAGCATAATTTCCTCCTAACTCCAACGTCTTTTCTGTATCATCTGCATGGTAAAGAAAAGGAATACTGCAATGAGCGTCAGATATAATATTACTCCGCTTACATCCAGAAGATGATTAGATGCCACACTATTAAATACATTCGTAAGATCTGCTTTTCCCAGTATCTCAGACAACAGGCTCTCGAACAGGGTCGACTTTATCATATAGGTAATCACACATCCGACCACTGCAGCCAGTTCCAACGCTACACTGATCACCCAGTTTTTCGTCATCTGCCATACAGCAAATACCACACAGGATAAAATCACAATGATTCCAAGCATATTTGCCAGCGCAGAGGTCGGAAGGAAATCTAGGATTCCACTCCAAAGGTACAACACCATCAATACTCCAAACGTCCCAATCGCTGCTATGATAACACTCTCCGTCAACGAGGAAATAAACATCCCGATAGCGATATATACACATCCCAATAAAAACAGTAAAAAGACAGAAAGATAATCAATCACAATATACGCTGTCCCTTGTGTCTTAATAATCAGCGGAAAAATCAGATAAATCGCGCATGGAATCGACAGAATAGTTACCATAGCCAGATATTTTCCCATTACAACTTGAAACAAACTAACCGGAGCAGTCAATAGCATCTGATCCGTTTTGTTCTTACGTTCCTCAGCAAAGCTTCGCATGGTAAGAATCGGAATTGCAATTAGATAGATAAATATAGTTGCAGACAATACATATGAAAAATACGGGTATCCATAATTCAGGTTATATGCCATAAAATACACTCCGGTAAATGCCACTAAAAATGCGATAAATACATAACCTATCATGGAATGAAAATAGGATTTCAGTTCTCGTCTATAGATTGCCCTCATTGTCTCTTATCCCCTTTCTTAAACTTACTACTGTTTCCTTCTTGTGTCAGTTCAAGGAAAATCTCTTCTAATGAAGATTTATTCAGTTTTAATGTTAAAAGCGGTAATTTTTCTCCGGCAAATGCAAAAAAGAGCTTCTCCCTGATATCTATCTGCCCCTTTACTTCAATCTCCGCAATCAAGGTCTGATGATCCGTCTTTTTATATTTTACTTTTCTTATTTCCGGTATCTTATTCAAAATTCTCTTTACTGCTTCTTCCGTCTCTTTTGCTTCTATCTCAACATGATTCGTCCCACTCATCAAATTTTCCAGATTCTCAGGAGTATCACTCGCTACAAGGTGCCCATTTGCAATAATCAAAATATAATCACACACTTCTCTTACCTCAGCAAGAATATGCGAACTTAAGATCACCGTATGATTCTTAGCGAGTTTACGAATCAGTTCACGAATCTCTATAATTTGCTTTGGATCCAGACCTACCGTAGGTTCATCCAGAATAATAATCTCTGGAAATCCTAAGATAGCCTGTGCCAGCCCTACTCTCTGCTTGTATCCTTTGGATAGATTATTGATCAGACGATCCTTCACAGGCTGCAGTTTCGTAAGTTTCATAACTGCCCCGATCTGTGCTTCTCTCTCTTTCTTCGGTATCTTTTTCAACTCTGCGGCAAATCGAAGATATTCCATTACCGTCATCTCTGTATACAGAGGTGGTATCTCTGGCAGATAGCCAACACACCTTTTAGCCTCTTCAGGCTCTTTCAAAATATCATGCCCGTTAATCAGTACCTGCCCTTCTGTAGCTCCCAAATATCCTGTCATAATGTTCATTGTAGTTGATTTTCCAGCCCCATTTGGTCCAAGAAAGCCATAGATCTGCCCTTTTTTCACTGTAAAATTCAGATGATTCACTGCCAGATGCCTGCCATATCTCTTCGTAAGATTCTTTACTTCTATCAATGTCTCTCCTCCTATCAAACAAAATCTTCTACCAATATAAGGGAATCCCTTGAAAAGTATGTGATGATTTTATGTTTATTCTGTGAATTCCTTCGTCAAAATAATGCTCT
Source organism: Bariatricus sp. SGI.019 (assembly GCF_050315235.1). Lineage (NCBI taxonomy): Bacteria > Bacillati > Bacillota > Clostridia > Lachnospirales > Lachnospiraceae > Bariatricus > Bariatricus sp. SGI.019. The sequence goes on from NZ_JBNPOQ010000015.1 coordinate 35,171, forward strand.
TTTTATTGCACTTCCTTTTCAAAAATCCTATAATGATTTTAGATTTATTATTTTTGACATCGGAGATTATGCATAATGGACAACTTAGATAAAACTCGAAATAGATTCATCGATTCTTTAAAACAACTAATGGAAAAAAAGCCACTAGACAAAATAACTGTAAAAGAGATTGTCGAGACCAGTGGCATGACACGCCAAACTTTTTATAGAAATTTTAAAGACAAGTATGATCTGGTCAACTGGCATTTTAGCCAGCTCGCCGATCGTTCTTTTCGTCAGATGGGTTCCGGCTGCACATTAAAAGAAGGGCTTATTAAGAAATTCCAGTTTATTCAAAATGAAAAACGTTTCTTTATTTCCGCCTTTCAATCCCGTGACTACAATTCACTGATGCAATATGACTATGAATGTATTCTGGAATTTTATACCAATATAATTAAAGAAAAAACCGGAAAATCCCCCAATCGTGACATTGTCTTTCTCTTAGAAATGTATTGTCGTGGTTCGATTGATATGACGGTCGAATGGGTGCGAAAAAACATGAATATGGAACCAGAAGCGATTGCCAATCTACTGATTCTCGCACTTCCAAGACCTTTGGAAGAATTATTTTCTGATATTTGTTAAATCTATACGTTACACATTTAGCCACTTGTCACTTTTGTGACAGGTGGCTTTTTCTGTAACTTTTCTTGATTTCAGCACATTGTTATAATTATGACAAAGCAATTATAAAGGAGAGATGCATTATGTCAAACAGGTTTGTTTTAAATGAAACATCCTATCATGGAGCTGGTGCAATCAATGACATTGCAACCGAAGCTAAAACCAGAGGATTCCAAAAAGCTTTTGTATGTTCGGATCCTGATCTCGTAAAATTTGGTGTTACCCAGAAAGTACTGAATGTATTAGATCAAAATGATCTCGAATATATACTCTATTCCAACATCAAACCAAATCCAACCATCGAAAATGTTCAGACAGGTGTGGAAGCTTTCAAAAAATCTAATGCAGATTATATTATCGCTATTGGCGGTGGTTCCTCCATGGATACTGCAAAAGCAGTCGGCATTATCATTGCGAACCCAGAGCATGAAGATGTGAGAAGTCTGGAAGGTGCCGTTAATACACCCAATAAATCTATTCCAATTATTGCAGTTCCTACTACAGCTGGAACTGCTGCCGAAGTCACTATTAACTATGTTATTACAGATGTTGAAAAAAGCAGAAAATTCGTGTGTGTTGACCCACATGATATCCCTGTAATTGCAATTATTGATCCAGATATGATGTCTAGTATGCCAAAAGGACTGACCGCTGCAACTGGTATGGATGCTCTGACACACGCCATCGAAGGATACATTACTGCTGGCGCATGGGAATTATCCGATATGTTCCACATCAAGGCTATTGAAATCATCTCCCGCTCTTTGAGAGGTGCTGTTGCAAATACTCCGGAAGGACGTGCTGATATGGCTCTGGGACAGTATGTTGCCGGTATGGGCTTCTCCAACGTAGGTCTTGGAATTGTTCATTCCATGGCTCATACACTTGGCGCAAAATATGATACTCCACATGGAATTGCAAACGCAATTTTGCTTCCAACCGTTATGGAATACAATGCAGAAGCAACTGGAACTAAATATAGAGATATCGCAATCGCTATGGGTGTTGAAGGTGTCGAAAATATGTCTCAGGAAGAATACAGAAAAGCTGCCGTCGATGCAGTTAAGAAACTGGCCGAAGACGTCGGAATTCCAAAAGATCTAAAAGACATTGTAAAAGAAGAAGATATTCCATTCCTGGCGGCATCCGCATATGCAGATGCCTGCCGCCCAGGTAATCCAAAAGAGACTTCCGTGGAAGATATCGCTGCCCTGTTCCGGTCTTTGTTATAGGATTTTGATGGGGATGTTTGAATAAGTAGAATGGGTACGGGGCGAGGAAGGAGATACTATCTCACTTTTCTTCGTCCCCAATACCATTACAATTCCGCAACAAATCGCAGGAATGCCTCTCTTCCTTCTGGTGTGCATTTGTATACGCCTGCGTCTTCGAGTACGTGGGTGAATGTAATTCCCACTTCTTTTTTCAGGATGTCCATTACATTTTCTTCTGTAATATGATCGTATTTTGGAAGGAATTGTTCTGCCCACTCGGCATGCTTTTCAATCTTTTCATTGCTTCTGATATCTTTTTTATTCACAAGATAATCTGCTAAGATTTCCAATTCTTCTTTTAATCTGGCTGGCAATACTGCAAGACCCATAACCTCGATCAAACCGATATTTTCTTTTTTAATGTTATGATATTGTGCATGTGGATGGTAGACTCCAAGGGGATGTTCTTTGGTTGTAATGTTGTTTCTCAGAGTCAGATCCAGTTCATAGACATTTCCGACCTTTCTTGCGATCGGTGTGATGGTATTGTGTGGTTCTCCATCGGTATTGGCATAGATGAAAGCCGATTCATCTGTATACCCTCTCCATACTGTCAGTACATGGTCTGCCAGCTCAATCAGGCGTTTTTCATCTTTGCTTCTGATTCGAAGAACAGACAAAGGCCATTTTACGATACCGGCCTCTACATCCTCGTATCCTGAAATAGTTACAATTTTCTCAATAGGTGCTTTTGCCATGGCAAAGGTATAATTTCCACCCTGAAAATGGTCATGGCTAAGAATTGAGCCGCCTACGATTGGAAGATCTGCATTCGATCCGAGGAAATAATGTGGAAACTGTTTGATGAAATCAAATAATTTCACAAATGTCGCACGTTCTATTTTCATCGGCACATGCTGTCCGTTAAATACAATGCAATGCTCATTATAATATACATATGGAGAATACTGGAATCCCCATTTGCTGTCATTGACTGTGACCGGGATGATTCTGTGGTTCTCACGGGCCGGGTGATTCAGACGTCCAGCATATCCTTCATTTTCCATACATAACAGGCACTTCGGATAACTGCTTGCTTTTGCATTCTTTGCAGCCGCAATCGCTTTCGGATCTTTTTCCGGTTTTGACAGATTGATCGTAATATCAATCTCCCCATATGGAGAATCTACTTTCCACTTCATATCTTTCTTCACACGATAGCGACGGATATAATCACTGTCCTGACTTAATTTATAAAAATAATCCGTTGCTTCTTTTGGAGAGATTTCATACTTCTTTGCAAATGTATCCTGCACCTGTGCAGGTCTTGGCATCAGGCAATTCATCAATTTTGTATCAAACAGATCCCTGTATCCGATGCTGTCTTCAATCAAGCCACGCGCTACGGCTTCATCCAACAAATTTCTCAATACAGGCTCCAGCTCAATCTCTCCTTCACCAATCTCAACATCTTCATAATTGTCCTCCTGGAATACATCCAGCAAAAGATTGGTAGCATAGATGCGTTCCGCTTCCGGTGTCAGGCCTGTCTGTATTCCATATTCGACCAGTTTTTTGATATTTTCCGATAACATCTTTCTTCCTCCATATTTATATAATCTTTGCTCCGTCGCCAATCTCTACCACATAAAATTCTGCCTCATGTCCTACTTTTTCCTGGTATGTCTTGCCGATTTCACGGATAAAAGCATCCACAGTATCATTTTTCACAATGCTGACTGTACAGCCGCCGAATCCGCCGCCTGTAATTCTGGAGCCGATTACCCCTGGCATCGCCTGCGCAAGATCCACAAGAATATCAATTTCTCCGCATGACACTTCATAATCGTATCTCAAGGATTTATGAGAAGCGTTCATCAATTTTCCAAAAAGTTCTACATCGTTGTTCTTTAAGGCTTCTACTGCACGGATGGTCCGCTGGTTTTCATAGACTGCATGCTTTGCTCTTTTCTGTCTGACCGGATCTTTAATTGCGTCCTTATGTGCTTCGTATTCTTCCTCTGTCAGGTCTCCCAGTGTCTTAATATTAACTACAGACTGAAGTTCTTTTAATGCCGTCTCACATTCATTTCTTCGATCGTTATATGCAGAATTCACCAAACTGTGCTTTACCTTACTATTCGTAATGACTATCTTAGCATCTTCCAGAACAACCGGAGCATACTCATAATTTAATGTATTTGTATCCAGGAAAATAGCATGATCTTTTTTGCCCATGGCACTTGCAAACTGATCCATGATTCCACAGTTACAGCCATTAAAATTATTCTCAGAATCCTGGCCGATAAGTGCCACATCAATCATAGATACCTGTTCGAATCCAAAAGTGTCTTTTAAGATCAATCCGGTAAGTACCTCCAGTGATGCAGATGAAGAAAGCCCTGATCCATTCGGGATATTACCATATATCAGAATGTCCATTCCGTGAGTCAGTTGATATCCTCTTTTTTCAAAGGCCCACATAACTCCCTTCGGATAATTGGTCCAGCCAGCAGCCTTATCTGGGATCAAATCATCCAGACTTGTCTCAATCACACCAAGTTTTTCAAAATTTGCAGAATAAAACCGTAACACTCTGTCTTCTCTGTCTCTTACAATTCCATAAGTTCCAAGGGTCAGTGCACATGGGAATACATGCCCGCCATTATAATCGGTATGTTCTCCGATCAGATTTACGCGTCCTGGTGCAAAATATGCACGCACTTCTCCTTCCTTTCCATACATCTCTTTAAATCTCTGAATCAGCTTCTCCGTCATCCTCACAACCTCCATTGCTTATATTACGCTTGCATAATTACCTTCCTTAATTTATGATTATAATGAGATTATACATTTGACACAATAAAGATATTAGAAAGAATTATAAGGATATTGAGGAAATGGGGACTATTTATGCAGATACATACCAAAAAGGACCAAAAAGAAATCAAACAGCACGGAAATTATGAATTTCCTGTTCATATAAGTCTCGAAAAAATACAGTCATACGAACAGGGTTCTTTTCTATGGCACTGGCATCCCGAAATCGAACTGACCTGGATCATGTCCGGCCAGATCGAATATTATGTAAACGATCAAAAGTATCTCCTTTCTGAAGGAGAAGGTTTATTCTGCAATAGTAATTCACTTCACTCTGGCTACATGATAGACGGACAAGACTGCAATTACCTCTCGATTACATTTCATCCAAGATTTATCTATGGATATGAGAACAGCCTGCTTCAGACAAAGTACGTTGATTATATCACTTCTCATGAATCCTGGCATTCTTTAAAGCTGGGAATGACAATTGACTGGCAGCAGGATATCATTTGGCAGATACAGAGAATCTACCAACTGTCTCAGCTCCCTCCTTCTGATTATGAGCTTCAGCTACATCTGATTTTAACTGGCATCTGGCAGAAATTATATCTTCACTACGCATCTCTTCCTGCCGATGAACAATACACACCCAAGCATCTGCAGCGTCTGAAAGATATCCTGACATACATCCAGGAACATTATGCACAGGATATTACTCTGGATGATGTAGCCGACCATATCAATATCTGCAAAAGTGAATGTTGTCGCTTCTTCAAAAGATACATGAAAATGACTATTTTCGAATATATTCTGTTTTTGAGGATTCAAAACAGTCTTTCCTTATTAAAGGAAGGAGAAAGTGTCACAAAGATAGCCGGCATGGTTGGTTTCTCCACGCCGGCTTACTATGGACAAATATTTAAAAGATATATGGGATGCTCTCCCAGTCAATACCGCAAAAATCTATCTGATTAGCCCCAATTGGTTCCTACTCCTGCTGCCTGGGCTTTTTCATAGATTTCTTTTGCTGCTACCAGATCCTGAGTTGCAACACCAACCGTTTCAAAAACAATGATTTCATCATCATTTTCACGTCCGACCAGTTCTCCTTTGATTACATTTCCAAGGTCACCGGTAAAGTCTTCTTTGGTAATGATTCCTTCTTCCAATGGAATCAGAATATCACCGGATTCTGATAAAACTGCATCTTCAGAATCAAAATATATCTTAGAAGCACGAGGAAGAATCGCTGGATCCATCTCCTGCATATGATGCTGATATGCACCTACACAGCTGATGGTACATCCTTTCTTAATCTTTGTTCCATCAAATACTGGTTTTGAAGATGGTGTGACTGTGATCAGCAGATCTGCATCATCAATTGCTGCATCGGATGATTCTACTGCAACAATTTTTGTTCCGTAATCTTTCAGCTCTTCCTGCATACGGGCTGCAAATGCCTGTGTACGTTCCAGATTCAGATCATACACTCTTACTTCTTCTAATTTTCTGGCTGCGATCATTGCTTCCAGCTGTGTTGCTGCCTGTCCCCCGGTACCGATCAGTGCACCGATTCTGCACTCCTTCTTTGCCAGCACATCAAACGCTGCCCCGGAAGCTGCTCCGGTACGAAGCTGTGTAACATAAGTACCATCTAACACTGCCGTCACAACACCGGTCTTACCATCAATCAACAACACCTGCGCCGGAGAAGACGGGATTCCGTTGTCAATATTATGTGGAAAGATATTGATAATCTTCAATGAAGCTGTATCCATCTCTTCTACATATGCCGGCATAAATAAGAAACATCCGTCATATTTCGGTGCCTGAATGTTGGTACGAAGCGGTGCATTACATTTTCCTTCAACTACCAGCTGAAATGCCTTTTTATCAGCTTCAATCGCATCTTTAATCGTAAATACTTTCTTGATATCCTCTCTTGATAATAATAACATATCTTTTTCCTCCAATTATTTTCTTATCTGTGGAATTTTGCATCCAGATCCCATGGCTGCATTGCTCCGCCTTCCTCTGCCGGGCGGCACATCTTTGCATAAATATTAAGACATCCTTTTTCTTCCTTCAATGGTGGACATACCCAGTTTGCTCTTCTCCTTGCAAGCTCTTCATCTGATACAAGCATAGATACTTCTCCGTTTGGAATATCAATGACGATCTCATCCCCATTCTCTACAAGAGCGATATTTCCTCCATCATATGCTTCTGGAGACACATGTCCAATAATAGCTCCAAAGTTAAATCCTGAAAATCTTGCATCTGAGATAAGCCCTACACTCTTATGAAGACCCAGACCGATCAATGCATCAATACTAAGCATCAGTTCCTTCATACCAGGCGCACCCTTGCAGCCTTCATATCGGATGACGATGATATCTCCAGGAACAATCTCACCAGCCTGAATTGCTTCAAATGCAGCCCTGTCACCGTCAAATACTTTTGCTTTTCCCTTCATGTACTTCACTTCTTCATATACAGCTGTCGGTCTTACGATTGCACCGTTTGGAGAGAGATTTCCTCTTAAGATCTTAAGACCAGGTTCATTGAACAGCGGGCGCTCTAATGAGTGGATTACTTTATTTTCCTGAGGTGTTACTTTTGTAAGCATCTCTGCCCATGTAGTTCCATACATGCTTGGAACATCCGTATATAGTTTAGTCTCCAACATCTTCATGACATTCATGACACCACCGGCATAATGGAAATCTACTACCGTGTACGGACCGCTTGGAACAACTGCATTGATACACGGAATCTCTTTTGCATATGTTTCAAAATCTTCCAGCGTAAGTTTGATGCCCAGTTCATACGCATAGGAAAGAATATGAAGCACCGCGTTGGTAGATCCGGCAACCGCCATATCGAACATAATCGCATTTAAAAGAGTCTCTTTCGTAATCAGATCAGATGGTTTTCTTCCGGCTTTTGCCATCTCAACAATATATTTTCCGGCCTCTCTGGCTTTTCTAAGCTTTGCGTTATCAGATGCCGGAATCGTAGATGTTCCGGGAAGGACCAGATTCATTACTTCTCCTAACATCTGCATCGTATTTGCCGTTCCCATGGAAGGACATGCGCCAAAAGACGGGCACACATTATCTTCCATCTCCATTAGTTCTTCTTCCGTAGAACCGGAGAAACGAGCTGCATCCAGATCCGCTTCCACTACTGTCTTACCGCAATACTGGCCCGGCTGCATAGAACCTCCTGTTACAACCATAGATGGAATATCCAGCCGCATTGCTGCCATATAGCATCCTGCTATAATATTATCACATGACGCTATCATTGCAAGTCCGTCAAAATTATGTACACGAGTGACAAACTCAACTGACATTGCTACAATATCTCGTCCTACCTGCTCATACTTTAATTCTTCCGCTCCATTGGCAATATTTCCACATGTTGCCGGAATTCCGAACTCAACCGGGATTCCGCCTGCTGCCCAGATTCCCTGCTTTACCGCTTCTGCGATCTGACGAAGATGTGCAGATCCAGGTGAGCCTTCCATAAAAGAATTTGGCACACCAATATGTGGCTTTTTGCGAATATCCTTATCAGAATATCCGGCCGCTTTCATCATAACTCTTCTGTGTGCAGCCTCCGCACCATTCCAGAATTCAGTACCCATATGCATGTCCTCCTTTTCATTTTCCTGTCCTGTTTTACTATATAGCTTGACAAATTTTTATCAGTTATGTATATAATAAAGCATCAGAAAATATCAGAAAAGAACATATTGCTAAAGTCATCCTTCAGTTTTTCTTATATATACGTAAATATGTCATAACATAAACGAGAAATCAGTTTTACTTATATATATAGTAAGTTTTCTTAATATTACAGATCGAGCAACCCACATTCATTATACACAAGCGAGGAATCCATCATGAACAAGTACGAAATCATTTTAAATGTCTGCGAAACCCACAGCATTTCAAAAACAGCCGCCCAATTGAATTACACGCAATCTGCTATCAGCCAGGCAATCAAAGGCTATGAAAAAGAGCTGGGATTCCCTTTGTTCAAGCGCTCCAAACATGGCATGGAATTAATGCCAAACACCGAGGAAATCCTGGAATCTCTGAAAATCATCTGCGCAGAAGAAAACCGCATCTCCCAGATTGCTGCCAATCTTACCAGCCTTGACAGCGGATACATCCGTATCGGTACGATTCAAAGCGTCTCTTACCACTGGCTCCCGGATATCTTAAAGCTTTTTTCTGAAAAATATCCTAATATCCGATTTGAACTGACTGTGGATGGCTTCAATCCCTTAAAAGAAAAAATACAGGAGAACAAGCTTGACTGTATCTTTGTCTCCCACTACTCTGTTCCAGACCTTCCATTCATCCCAATCGGAAAAGATGAACTGATGCTGGTGACACCAAAAGATCATCCCCTCGCAGACAAAGTTGCTGTATCGTTATCAGACGTCAACCATGAAAATTTCGTTCTTTCATCGGACGGACTTGATTACGAGACGGGGCAGATCTTTGAACTGAATAACATCACTCCCAAAATCCGTTATCGCTTAAACGAAGATTTTGCAACGCTCAAGATGGTGGAAAAAGGATTTGGAATTACAATTCTGCCAAAGCTGCTTTTATACAATGCTCCTTTTGATGTCTGCATCCGCTCATTTACGGAGCACTATTTCCGTACACTTGGGGTAGCTTATACCAAGACACCTCCAACTCTTGCAACTATAAAATTCCTGGATTATGTCGAAGAATGGAGTAAGAACTGTCTGTCTTTTTCATAGATTTTTCATAGCAACTGACATTTTTACCGAGTCCTTTAGGACTCGGTATTTTTAATACCATCTTCAGATTCTTCAGTTTTTGTGCATTTTCAACAATTTTCATCTTTTATTCTTTTGTTTATTGACATTTTCATCTTGTCTTGCTATTTTAGTTCACAGACTAAGGTTTAAACCACAGTATAACTTTTTAATTGTCTAGACTTCAAAAAGGCTGACGAGCCATGAGCATTTATGACCTAGGAGGGAAAACATTATGACTAACTCAAGCGCCACAAATAAACAGCCAAAAGCACTGTATTTTTGTGGATCAATTTTTACATTCACCAACTTCTCCTATTACGGAATGAAATTGGTCTTACTTTTATTCATGGCCGAAGAGACCGCACGCGGAGGTCTTGGCTTAAGCAATGCGGAAGCAACATCATTGCTGGCATCGTTCATGGCATTTTCTTATCTTTCACCAGTAGTCGGGGGCTGGATCAGCGACCGCTTTTTAGGACCTAAACTTTGTGTAATTCTTGGAATGCTTACTTCTGGAACTGGATATTTTCTTGCCTTTACCGCACACAGCAAGTCGACCATTCAGATTATAATCGTGCTTTGTGTTATCGGCAGCGGTCTGTACAAAAGTACTTCTCAGACATTAGTCGGAAGCCTCTATGGCAATAATGATCCTCGCAGAGACGGTGCTTTTTCAATGACCTATACCTTTACAAATATCGGTGTGTTATTTGGACCATTCCTCTGTGGACTCGTAGCCAATCAATGGTTCGCGACCAAACAGGGTGGCGAGATCCTGGAATATGGATACCGCACAGTATTCTTAATCACAGCTATTGTAATCTGGGCTGGTGCATTATTCTTTGCCATAGGTCAAAAATTTGTCCTGAAGGATCTTCATCACGCTGATTCTGCCAAAAAAGTCTCGAAGAGAAAAAAGAACTTGCTTCTATCCCACTTACTCAGCCAGAAAAGCGCAGAATGTGCGTAATCCTGATTCTTGCCTTTTTCACTATCTTTTTCTGGATTGCATATAACCAGGCGTCTATGTCAATCGCTCTGTATATGCAGGAATTTATTAATTTAAAAATCGGAAATTTCCAGATTCCAACTGCATGGATCGATTCCTATAATGGTCTTCTATGTGTAATTCTTGGACCAATCATGGCAGCTATCTGGATGAAAAAATCAAAATCTAAAAAAGGAGATTTTAACATCTCTCAGAAAATGAGCTTAGGATTCTTGTTCCTGGCAATTGCATTTGCATTTATGATTGTTGCTGTAATGAAAACCGGTACAGTTCCAGGTGAAGGACCAAAAGCAAGCGTTCTTTTCATTCTTGCTTTTATTACCTTCCAGAGTATTGGTGAGATGTGTTTTGCACCTGTCGGATATGGTATGGTTAATAAACTTGCACCTGCAAAATATGCTTCTCTGTTGATGGGCGTATGGTTTGCAAGTATGTTTGTTGCAAATAAATTATCTGGTTATGTAGAACTGGTAATTTCAAAATTAGGAATGTTACAGGTATTTATCGTAATTCCTGTATGTCTTTTAATCATCGACTTTTTACTGCTCGCATTAAACAAAAAACTTGAAAAAATGTCTGATGGAAACTAAAGCTTAAGAATTGGGAGGTTGCAAACGAATATCATGGCAGAACAATTATTAGACATCTTAGAAAATCAAGGACTTGACGGCATCTATATTACCAAAGAATCTAACGTGAAATATATTTCCGGATATCCGGATGAACTGGCATATGTTGTCATTTGTCCACAAGGAAAATATCTGATTACGGACAGCCGTTTCACAGAACTCGCTGAAAAATCTTGCCCGGATTTTGAAATTGTGAACTGGCATTTATTTGACCGAAGCATTCCGAAAGCATTGGAGCACATCTGTGTGAAAGCAGGCATTAAGCGTCTCGGTTTTGAAGAATGTTTTACTACATATGACAAATACTCTGATCTTGAGAAAAGATTGAGTTCTCACGGAATTAATTTCATTCCGACTCAAAATATTATCGAAGAATTGCGTTATACAAAATCATCAGAAGAAATTGCAAATACACGTATTGCATGCGAAATTGCAGATAAAGCCTTAGAAGAACTGGTTCCATATATCAAAGCAGGGGTAACAGAACGAGAATTGTGTGCGCGTCTGGAATTTAACATGAAAATGCATGGAGCACATGACATTGGATTTGAAACAATCTTAATCTCTGGTGCAAAAACCTCTCTACTGCACGGAAAACCAAGTGATAAAAAAATTGAAAACGGTGATTTCGTCCTTGTTGATTATGGAGCAATGTACAATGGATACATTTCCGACACCACTCGTACCTTTATTGTCGGTACTCCATCTGAAAAACAAAAAGAGATCTATGAGTTGGTAAAAGAAGGTCAGGCAACAGGGCTTCAGTTCATGGGGCCTGGCATTCACGCAACAAAACCTGATGAAGAGATCCGAAAAAAAGTTGCAAAATATGAAGAATACTATTATGCAGGAATCGGCCATGGAGTCGGTCTTGATCTACACGAAGAACCTTTCCTTGGAAATTACGGTACGAAGACCATGAAACCTGGTTGTGTAATTACCATGGAACCTGGAATCTATATCCCGGGATGGGGCGGTGTTCGTATTGAAGATACGGTTCTTATCACTGAAACCGGTATAGAAATATTGACACATTTTCCAAAAGAACTTATGGTTTTAGACTAAAGTTTACTGTTCTCCATTTTCTAAACCGCACTTGGCTTCCCCTAAAGTCAAGTGCGGTTTTTTCTTCTCTATCTATCCTATGAACCTGATGGAAGATAAGGTCTTAATACGCCGGCCACATTGCTGATTGGCATGGTCTGAAGCCATACTCTGCCCGGTCCGCTGATCACAGTATTAAAGATTCCTTCCCCGCCAAACAACATATTCTTCACTCCCGGAACACTCTGAATCTCCATTCTACAGCTGCCTGTCATCGCAGCCAGATGTCCTGTATCTACTACGATCTGCTGCCCGGGCTGAAGCTCATATTCAACCACATGTCCGTCAAATTCAGCGAACATAATTCCATGACCACTGACTTTCTGCATGATAAATCCTTCTCCTCCGAACAGTCCAGAACTAAATTTCTTATTAAAGAATACAGAAAGTTCTACACCTGCTTCACTTGCAAGAAATGCACTTTTCTGGAATATCATCTCTTGTCCCGGAGCAATCTGAAATGCTTTGATCGATCCTGGAAAGCTGGAAGCAAATGCAATCATTCCAGTTCCTCCCTGAGAAGTATAAATATTCTGGAAAATATGCTCACCTGAAAACATTCTTCCAAAAGCTTTTCCTAATCCTCCATTTGTCGTCGTTTCCATCAACATATTCGGTGACATCCATGCCATACCACCACCTTGTGTAATCATCCTTTCGCCACCTTCAAGCTGGCAGATCACAACCGGAAGCGTATCCCCTTGTATTTGATATCTCATGCTTTCATACCTCCATTTTTTCATTAATTCCATCATAACTACTTATAGTGGTCATGTCAATTCACAGAAAATTTAGAATATTTTTTTCATATATTTTATCATTGCGCACTAAAATTTCTACTGGTATAATCTATACACATACCCAAAACAAGGAGATGATTACATGTCAAACGAAGAATTATTACAATCCATATCCGAGATTTTAGATCAACGGTTTAACGAACAGGATGCTAGGATTGAACAGCGGTTTGCTGAACAGGATGCTTGGATAAAACAGTCATTTGCAAAACAGCAGGCTTATATTGACCACAAGCTTGAAGAACAGCAAGTTTATATTGACCATAAGCTTGAAGAACAACAGACTTATATTGATTACAAGCTTGAAGAACATCGTACAGCTGTAGATGAGAAGTTCGAAAGTAACAATCGCTATCTTATGAACTCGATTCTAGAAGAAGTCGATCTTGTACAGGAAAAGGCGAATGAACATTTTGCACGCATTGAAAACCGCCTGGATAATCTGGAATCTCTTGTCCGGACCATTAAACTGGATGCCGATACCATCCCTCTTCATGAGATTCGGATTTCTAATCTTGAAAAGCATGTTGATAAATTAGAACAAATCGCATATTAAAAACTGGTGTAACAGCTTGATTTTCGTTATTACACCAGTTCATCTCACAAACTTCTTTTATTTTTCTTTTTTGTGTGTCAATGCACAGAATAATACAAAACCAAGGAATAGTATGGCTGCTGCCATCCATCCTGCCAACGCAGTCTTTCCAAGACTGACGAACTTATCATAATACCCCTTAAGATAAATCACGATAATAATCAGTGGAAGTACATAAGATACATATCCTTTTAACATGGTCGGAAATTTGATTCCTTTTCCTGTATTTACTTCTTTCAGGAAATGATCCCAGCCCCAGCCATTCTTTCTTGTACAGAACAATACATAACCCAGACTTCCAAGCGGAAGAAGATTGTTGGATACGATAAAGTCTTCCAGATCCATAATATTCGTTCCTGCTCCTAATGGCTCGAATCCTGCCAGAAGATTGAATCCCAATACACATGGCATACTCAGCAGAATAATTAGCACAGCACTTGTCAATACACTTTTTCTGCGAGACCATCCAAACAAATCTATATCAAAAGATATAATATTCTCAAATACTGCCACGATTGTTGTAAATGCTGCAAATGTCAGGAACAAAAAGAATAATGCACTCCACAACCGTCCTCCGGGCATCTGAGCAAATATATTCGGAATGGTAATGAATATTAGACTGGGACCTGCTCCCGGTTCAATTCCAAACGCAAAGCAGGATGGAATAATAATAAATCCAGCCATCAATGCAACAAAGGTGTCTAATACTGTGATACTGATTGCCTCTCCGGTAAGGCTTCTTTCTTTTCCAATGTAACTCCCGAAGATCAGCATAGCACCAATTCCAATAGAAAGAGTAAAGAACGCCTGACTCATGGCTCCAAAAATCACATTGCCGATCCCAATCTCCTGCATTTGTTTAAAATCAGGAACCAGATAAAACCGGATTCCTTCTCCTGCACCTTCCAGGAATACAGAATGTACTGCCAACACGATCATGATCAGAAGGAGTGAAGACATCATGATCTTTGATACTTTTTCTATACCATTTTGAATTCCAAAAATACAGACCGCAAAACCAATGATACAGATAAGAATCGTCCAAAAGGTCATCATTGATACATTGCCCAACATGTCTGTAAAACCTTCCGTGACTGCTTCTGAGGAAGCTCCGGAAAATTCACCTTTGATACTACGATAACAATAGTACATCATCCAGCCGCCGACCGTTGTGTAGAACATCATCAACAGATAACTGCCGATAATACCGATCCATTTCATTACATGCCATCGTGTTCCTTCCGGCTCCAGTGCTTCAAAACCAGCTGCCACGCTGTGACGGCTGCCTCGTCCCACTGCAAATTCGCATACTAATACAGGAATACCAAGAATAAGAAGGAATACCAGATAGATCAGGATAAATGCTGCTCCTCCAAACTCCCCGCACATATAAGGGAACTTCCATACATTACCAATCCCAATGGCACATCCTGCCGATACAAGTATGAACCCCAGACGGGAACCAAACTTTTCTCGTTTCACTTGTTAACTCTCCTTTATCTGGAACATCTGAACTGAAGTTCTTCCCATCGTCTGTCAACTTCTTTCTGGAACGCTTCGATCAGATATTCATTTTCTTTTTTAAATAGATGTTTGAATCTTCCCTGTGGTCTCAGAAAATCTTCAATTGGAAGTTTTTTCTTCGGCTCATAATTCAAGATCCATTTTCCTTCCACTACTTCGAATAACGGCCAATAACATGTCTCAACACCCAGTTTGCAGATCTCCATAATATCTGGTGTGTTATATCTCCATCCACGAGGACACGGAGCCATAATATTAAGGAAAGCAGCACCCGGTGTGTAAATAGCCTTTTCAGATTTTATATGCAGGTCTTTAAAATTCTGTACAAATGTAGTCTGTGCAACATACGGAATATCGTGTGCTGCAATCACTGCTGCCAAATCTTTTCTGTTCTGCGGTTTTCCGTTACTCTGACTTCCAACCGGAGTTGTGGTAGTATCGGCATACATCGGTGTCGCAGAAGAACGCTGAATACCGGTGTTCATATACGCGCCGTTATCATAGCACACATAGACCATGTCCTGATTTCTCTCCATCGCACCAGATAAGGACTGAAGACCAATATCATAAGTACCGCCGTCACCGCCGAATGTGATGAATTTGTAGGTCTCGTCTAATTTTCCTTTTCTCTTTAATGCCTTGTAGGCACCTTCTACACCACTTAAGGTCGCACCTGCATTTTCAAATGCATTGTGGATATAACTGTCTTCCCAGGCCGTATATGGATAAGTAAAAGTAGATACTTCCAGACATCCCGTTGCATTACCAATGACTGCCTTATCTCCTTCATGAAGGCCGCGAAGTACATTTCTTACTGCAATCGTTCCGCCACAGCCGGCACACATTCTGTGGCCCGGAGCCAGACGTTCCGGTTTATTCATTGTCTCTTTAAAATTATAACTCATCTTCTTCGCCCCCTATTCTCTGATTCCCATATAACGATAAGTCTCGCCTGCATCACCGTCTGCAATGATCTGCTTCAGGGTCTCATAGACTGCTTCCATATCTTCTACACGTACGTCTCTTCCACCAAGTCCATAGATATAATTGATCGCCAGAGCCTGTGATCTTGCGCGGAACAATGCTGCCATTACATCTGCTCCCAATGGACCGCCGTGATTGGTATAACTCTCTGCACGATCCATGATCGCAACTGCCTTTACCTCTTTTAACGCTTCTGCAATCTCATCTGCCGGGAATGGGCGGAACAGACGGATCTTGATCATTCCGACTTTTTCTCCCTGTGCGCGCAGTTTATCAATAGCATCCTTTGTTGTACCTGCTGCGGAACCGATTATAATGACTGCTCTTTCTGCATCTTCCATGCAATACTCTTCAAACAGGCCGTACTCTCTTCCTGAAAGCTCTGCAAATTCCTTTGCCACATCCAGTACTACCTGGCTTACATGCTTCATTCCTTCTGCCTGATTCCGTTTTGCTTCCATATAATAATCGGTGATAGAATAAGGGCCGACTGCCATCGGGCACTCTGGATTCAGGAGATAATTCTCCGGCTCGTATTCTCCCACAAAATTCTTGACTTCTTCGTCTTCCAGAAGTTCAATATTCTCCACTGCATGGCTGGTGATAAAGCCATCCTGACAGATCATGATCGGAAGTCTTACATCCTTATGTTCTGAGATTCGGTATGCCTGTACCATGTTATCGTAGGCTTCCTGATTGTTCTCTGCATAGATCTGAATCCATCCTGCATCTCTTGCTCCCATACTGTCAGAATGGTCACAGTTGATATTGATCGGACCAGATAACGCACGGTTCACCAATGCCAGTGCCAGCGGAAGTCTGTTCGATGCTGCTATGTATAATTCCTCCCACATATAAGCAAGGCCACAGGAGGAAGTTGCAGTAAGGCTTCGTGCACCTGCTGCAGAAGCTCCGATTGCCGCACTCATAGAACTGTGCTCACTTTCTACCGGAATAAACTCTGTATCTACCTGTCCATTTGCCACAAAAGAAGCAAAATACTGTGGGATCTCTGTAGATGGTGTAATTGGGAATGCCGGGAATACATCCGGATTAATCTGTCTTAAGGCAATTGCTACTGCCTCATTTCCTGATAAACGATCTCTCTTTGCCATCTTACTTCACCCCTTCCATCGTAATTGCCCCAAATGGACATGCTTTTACACAAATACCGCATCCTTTACAGTGATCATAATCGAATGCGCCTCTTTTCATATCCTTTACCGGAATACAGCTGTCCGGGCATACCGGCACGCAGAGCAAGCACTGCTTACATTTTTCTTCCATAAATTCCGGCTTATGTGTCGACCATTCTCCAGTGTGAAAGTCTTTGGAGGTTCCTGCTCCGGCAACGATCATACCTTCTGTCAGATCCTGCCACTTGGTCTTTACTCCTAATTTTGTGATATCTGTTGCCATTACTGTACCTCCTTCAGTGCCATCTCAAGCGCAGCCATGTTTCCGTCAATGACCTCCGGCTTGCTGGCAAATTTGTGTGAGAATGACGCTTTCATCTCTCGTAAAAATGTCTCTTCATCCATGATACCTGCAACCTTCACAATTGCTGCGAGAAGCGGTGTATTAGGGAAATACTTTCCCATTGTTGCCATGGATACTTTATAAGCATCAATCGTATATACCTTTCCTTTATATCCTTTTAAATGCGGAATAATCTCTTCTTTTGCCCTGTGTGTGTTCACCAGGATTGCTCCATCTTCCTTCAATCCGCTGGTAACATCTACCGATTCCAGGAGGGATTCATCCACAACGACTACATACTGTGGGTCATAAATATTAGAATGTACACGAATCGGTGTGTCACTGATTCGATTGTATGCCGTAATTGGCGCTCCCATACGTTCCGGGCCGTACTCTGGAAAGCCCTGGACATATTTTCCTGTCTTGAATGCTACATCTGCAAGAAGCAAAGCAGCAGTTTTGGCACCCTGACCGCCGCGGCCATGCCATCTGATTTCTGTATGGTTACTCATCTTCCTTCTATCTTCCTTTCTCTTTGAAATTGTATGCTGATCGAGATATCATTCATCCGGCAATTATAGAGCATACTCTGTTTTTTTAATCATATTCCTTTTATTTTACTTTAAGATAACGCTTTTGTCCACCAAAACTATATCCGACGTTCTTATATTTGCCAAATCTACACTCTTAGGAGTTTCTCTATCCAATAGGCAACACCATCTGCATCATTGGATAATGTCACGGCATCTGCCGCTTCCTTGCAGGCATCAGATGCATTTTCCATAGCAATACCTATCTCCGCGAATTTTAATAACTCTGCATCATTATCTCCATCACCAAAGGCTGCCAATCCCTCCCGTGACAGTCCAAGATATTCCAGAATATATGCTGCCCCAGAATGCTTCCCTGACTTCTGATAAGAAATTTCCAGCAACTGCTGTACCGAAGATGTGACATAAATATCGGAAATATTTTCTTCAAATACTTTCCACAACTTCTTTTTCAGGTTTTCGTCTTTTACCACCACATCAATGCTTTCTATCTGCTCTTTGTAATCCAGCAAAAAATCTCTAATATTTGTCACCGGCTTTCTGGTACTCTGTATATAAGGAATTGCCATTGGACTTGCCCCAAAGCGGACAGGATCTTCTACATATTCCTTTTGTCCATATGCTTGTCCATTAATAAAAGTCTCATAAGCCACTTCCAGATTTTTCGTGTAATGCAATATTTTTTCAATAGAATCCCCTGTCATCTTATATTGTTTCAGACATTCCTTCGTATGTAGATCATAGACCGCCGCCCCATTAGAAGTAATTGCGTATCGAATTTCATTGATATTACAAATATCATCCGGAAGCGCAGATACAGCCCGTCCACTTGCTATCACAATCTGAACCCCCTTTCGAATCGCAGACTCGATTGCCTGCCGGTTCCTTTCACTCAATCTGCCCTGATGATTTAATGTAGTCTGATCCAGATCCAGTGCTATACATGTAACTTTCCTCTTCTTCCCAAAATCTGTCTTCATCTTTCCTCCCGATATTAATCCCTCATTTTAACCATATTCCAGACTTCGTACATAATTCATTATTATAAATCAAATATGAGTTTTTGCCAAATACAAAACACTTGCGAACTTCAAAGTCGATAACCTCTTTGTTTTCTCTTGGTAAAAGTATCCAAAAAACAACCATAAAATATGTCAAATATATACAATTCACAGCTTGTACTTATGAAAAAAGGTGCTATAATATAGCTTATCAAAAGCGAAGGAACCATAAAAAAGTTCCAAAGAATGCGATGAAAGGGATACATCACAGGAAGATACCGGAGCACAGAGAGTCGTTAACTGGTGAGAGATGACAGAAAGCCTTCCTGAGACATCACCCTGGAGCATCCTGCCAAAAGCATTAACAATCAAGTTGATATATTAAAAGATGCAAGTAAGTAAGGACGTTTTCTCTACGTTACAGGAGAGACTGTTTCATATGACAGATTCAGGAAGAGTGGCCGTTGATTGATTACGGCAAGCAAAGTGGTACCACGGAAAATTCCGCCTTTGCAGTCCAGCATGGACTGTAAGGGCGTTTTTTTATAAATACATATAAAGATACAGACTCATAACAGAATCTGAGCCTGACAAAGGAGAAAAGAGGTATTAGGTAATGAGTGGAATCTTAATGATGGTTATCGCCATTGTAGTACTTGGAGGCGCATATCTCCTGTACGGGAGATATCTTCAGAAAAAATGGGGAATAGACCCAAATGCAAAAACACCGGCTTATGAACTTCAGGACGGTGTGGATTATGTACCGGCAGATACCAATGTGGTATTTGGTCATCAATTTGCATCCATTGCAGGTGCAGGCCCAATCAATGGACCAATTCAGGCTGCTATCTTTGGATGGCTTCCGGTATTGCTCTGGATATTGATTGGTGGTGTATTTTTCGGAGCTGTACAGGATTTTGCAGCAATGTATGCTTCTGTAAAAAATAAAGGACGTACAATTGGATATATTATTGAAGAATATATCGGCAAACTTGGTAAGAAACTGTTCCTGCTGTTCACTTGGCTGTTCTGCATTTTGGTTGTTGCAGCATTTGCAGATGTGGTAGCCGGTACATTTAACGGATTCGTGGCGGATGAATCTGGAGTTGTTTCTAAAGTAGCAGCGAACGGTGCCGTTGCCACAACATCCGTACTGTTTATTTTAGAGGCTGTTGTATTGGGCATGATTTTGAAATATGCAAAATTAAATAAATGGGTGAATACAGCAATTGCAATTGTAATGCTTGTCGCAGCAGTAGTACTTGGACTGCAGTTCCCGGTTTATCTAAGCCGTGATGTATGGCATCTGATTATATTTGCTTATGTTTTAATTGCGTGTGTAGCGCCGGTGTGGGCATTGCTACAGCCAAGAGATTATCTGAACAGTTATCTGCTGATCTTTATGATTGCCGGAGCCGTGATCGGAGTATTTGTATCCAATCCGTCCTGTAATCTGAAAGCATTTACCGGATTCAATGTGGATGGACAGTATCTGTTCCCGATTTTGTTTGTTACGATTGCCTGTGGTGCGGTATCAGGATTCCATTCTCTGGTTTCTTCCGGTACTGCTTCTAAACAGATAAAAAATGAAAAGAATATGTTGCCGGTATCTTTCGGTGCAATGCTGATGGAAAGTATGCTTGCTGTTATCGCACTGATTGCAGTTGCTTCTTTTGCAAAGGGTGAAGCTGCATCCCAGGGTCTGACAACACAGCCTCAGATATTTGCTGGTGCAATTGCCAATTTCCTGTCAGTCATTGGTCTCCCGCATTCATTGGTATATACATTGATCACTCTTGCGGTATCTGCATTTGCACTGACTTCATTGGACTCTGTAGCCAGAGTCGGACGACTGTCCTTCCAGGAATTCTTTTTAGATGAAGATGTTGATGATGACAATATGAGTCCATTTTTGAAAGTTGTAACCAATAAGTATTTTGCAACCATTTTAACACTGGTATTGGCATACCTTCTGGCCAAAGTCGGCTACGCAGAAATCTGGCCTCTGTTCGGTTCTGCAAACCAGTTGTTATCTGTACTGGCCCTGGTTGCCTGTGCAGTATTCCTGAAAAAGACAAAAAGACAGGGTGTAATGCTTTGGGTTCCTATGGTATTCATGATGGCCGTTACATTCACAGCATTGGGAATGACAATCGTAAAATTATCAAAGGCATTTGTAACAACAGGGCTGAGTCTTGGAAATACAATGCAGCTGATATTTGCAGCATTGCTTTTGGTACTTGGCATCATTGTAGCAATACAGGGTGTTAAGAAACTTATGGAAAAGGAAAACTAAAAACATATCATAATATATTGTTTGCAAGAAACCGCATTCCTTCATGTCTTCTCATGATGGAATGCGGTTTCTTATATTCTTATATTCATCTTAACTTTTCATCTTTCTATATATTCCTTCCAGACGATCCAGTGCCTGATTCAATGTATCATCCTTTTTTGCAAAATGAAACCGGATCAGATGATTGACATCTTCTCTAAAGAAGCTGGATCCGGGCACCGCACCCACACCGACTTTTTCCGCCAATTTTTCACAGAATTCAAGATCACTCTCATAACCAAATTCACCGATATCCACCAACACATAGTAAGCTCCCTGAGGCTCCGTAAAGGTAAGTCCGATATCTCTGAGCCCCCCGGTAAAAAGCTGCTTCATGTGTGTATAATGTTTCTGCAAATTCTGATAGTATTCATCTCCAAACTGAAGGCCTGTCACAGCCGCTTCCATAAGAGGCGCCGCCGCTCCCACCGTCAGAAAATCATGCACCTTCTTCACCCGGTCAATAATCTCCGGTGCGGCAATGACATATCCCAGTCTCCAGCCGGTAATGGAATAAGTCTTAGAAAGAGAACTGCAGATGATGGTTCTCTTTCGCATACCGGGAAGTGCTGCCAGATATATATGCTCATAAGGCGCATAAACAATGTGCTCATACACCTCATCCGTAATCACATAAATATCATAACGTCCGGCGAGTTCTGCAATCGTCATCAATTCCTCTCTGGTAAATACTTTGCCGCAGGGATTTGAAGGATTACAGAGGATCAGAGCCTTTACACCCTTTTGCCTTATCGCTTCCTCCAGTTCATTTGCATCAAAGTGAAAATCCGGCGTATGAAGCGGCACATAGATTGGTTCCGCTCCGCTTAAGAGGGCATCCGCCCCATAATTTTCATAAAAAGGCGAAAACACCACTACCTTATCCCCCGGGTTACACACAGACATCATTGCTGCCATCATAGCTTCTGTACTTCCACAGGTCACTACAATCTCTGTATCCGGATCGATCTTCATTCCGGAAAAATGCTCCTGCTTCTTTGCCAGTGCTTCCCTGAAGTTCTGCGCTCCCCAGGTAAAGGCATACTGGTGTGGGCCTGTCAGTGCAACTTCCGCAAGCCTGTCCGTAATCTCCTTTGGGGGATCAAAATCCGGAAATCCCTGAGACAGATTAATCGCCCCATACTGATTCGATACTCTCGTCATTCTCCGGATCACAGAATCCGTAAACACGGCCGTTCTATTCGATAACTCTGGCATATTGATTATCCCTCCCCTTAAAAATATCCTGTATATGTTTTCTGCACTACCACATGATATACCATATCAATCATGGTATTAAAGTCAAAAACAGGCAGACCACTGACAGCCTGAATCGCTCTGGCATAAGGAGGCAGGTCACTGCATTCCAGAAGAATTGCCCCCACATCCGGCTCTCTCTTTAAGAGATCTTTCACTGTCTGACAAATTTCTTCCGTAAGTTTACCGTTATCCAGTCTTGTCTCACCATAGCATATCGCATGGAACGCCGGCAGACTTCCAATATCCGCCACCACCAGCCGCTTCATGTCCGTTCCTGTTTTTGACAGTACTTCTGCATTTATATTATCTGCGCTGGCCGCAAGAATTGCAATCTTTTTCCGGGAAGAAATGGAAGTCTTAATCAAAGGAAGCTGACAGAGACTGGACAAAAATACCGGAATATCTACCGCTTCTGCAACTTCTCTCTGAAAATGTGCAAAGTATCCACAAGCTCCCACAATCGCCCGGACTCCTTCTTTCTCCAGTTCTTTTGCCGCTGCGATGATTTCTTCCTTTAACGCACTGTCTCCTTCAAATAATCGTTCAATCGCAAAGGAAACCTTTTTATACAATACCGGAAACGGGTAAGTAGTTGCATTGGCCACATTCCCCGGAAACTTTGGATAAATCAGATTCACTGCAATAATACCAATTGCAAATCCCGCAGTATAGTGTGCCGGTGTCTCAACGACACCGGCCAGATCTTCACGATTCTCTAATGTTCCCTGCCACATTATGCATATACTCCTTCATTCAGATATGCCAGCAGTTCATCTTTATTCAGATGACCGATTCCCAGATCATCCAGCGTTAATCCGGATGCATAGAAATCCTGTCCTGTCATAACAGCGCCCAGCGTGATCATACTGTCAATCACCGGTGTCGGCACATCGTATTTCTTTCCCAGCTCGTGGTAAATATGGCATCCAACCGGTATATCCTCTGTAATATACCGATTCTGAATACTGAACGGACCGGTTCCAAAGCCGGTCGGCCACTGCTCGTCAAAAGGAACTATGCAGTCATCTCCCATATATTCCGGCCCCAGTATACTTGTTCTTGACAGGAAATTTTTCTTAGAAAATTTCTGAATCCCCACACCCATCTTCTCTGCAAGAGCAACTTCCTCCTGATAGAATGCATACTGAACCTCCGCAATGGATTCACAATAGGCATGGCTGTATATAGAGTAACTGTGTTTGTCATTTCCGCCAAAGATTCTTCCCCAGTTCTCCATAACTCCCACACCCAGCAATGTTCCCGGGCAATGGAGCACCGGATTCACATTGCTGAATCCAATATCCATTACGGTATCACCTGAAGTGTATCCATCTTCCTGGGTAATGGAATCAAAACATCCCAATGCCTTAGAACTCTCCAGAAATATTTCCTGATCCGTTGTCGGAAGCGCCGCTCCTCTAAGTGTAATTGCCCGGTATACCAGCCAGCATTCCGAAGTCATCACGCCGCCTTCCGTTTCTACTCTTGTACCATAAGGGGCACTGGACCATCCTCCTACTATTATTTTTCTTTCAACTCCCAGTTCTCTCATCTTCCTGCGAAGCTTAAGTGACCCAAAATTATCCGGAATAATATGTATGATCATTCCATCTTCCAGAAGCGGAACCATTTTCTCAAAAAAAGCTTCATGCGCAACCGATGGCACTGCTACAATAACCAGTTTACAACCCTTCACTCACTCTTCCAGATTTGTTGTGATCAGATCAAAATGTGCAGTTCCCAGCCGTTTAAAACCATATTTATTCTTTGGATTTCCCGCTAAAGTAATTCCGGTCTTCTCCAATCCTGCCAACGTCTTTTTTGCAAAGGGCTCCATATCATAAAGGTGCACCTTATTTCCGCCAAGCTTACAATCAGCTGCTACTGTCTTTCCTACTGCACCGCCTCCCAGCACCGCTACCGGTGCATTCTTTAATTCGTCAATTCCATACATATTTCCTTTCCTCCCTGTCTGTGTCTGTATCCGGATAACTTTACCCATATAACTACATGCAGAGCCTGCACATTAGTGCAAACTCTGCATGATATCTGTTTTTTACTTCTATTTAGAACACCGGAACAACTGCTCCCGCATAATTTTCATTAATGAAATCTCTGACTTTATCAGATAATACTGCGTCTACAAGTGCTTTGGTCTTATCTGTATCTTCATCGCCTTCGCGGACAGCAATAATATTTGCATAGGTCTCAGCTGCTTTGGAATCTGCAGACTCAAGAGCAATTGCCGCATCCAAACCGGCTTCAATTGCATAATTTCCATTGATGCAGGCAACATCCACATCATTGATTGCCCTTGCCACCTGAGCAGCCTCCAACTCTTTGATTTCCAGATTCAGCGGATTTTCTTCAATATCCAGCACCGTCGCCTGCAGCCCTGCATCCGCTTTCAGTTTAATCAGACCTTCCTGCTCCAGCAGAAGCAATGCTCTTGCCTCATTGGTTGTATCATTTGGTACAGCTACTACCGCTCCATCCTTCAGTTCGTCTAAGCTTGCAGTCTTACCTGCATAGATTCCAAGAGGCTCAAAATGAACATTTGCCACACCTACAATGTGTGTTCCATTTTCCGCATTAAAATCATCCAGATATGGCTGATGCTGGAAATAATTTGCATCCAGATCTCCGTCCTCCAGTGCAGTATTCGGCAGTACATAATCATTGTACTCTACCACCTGCAGATCGTATCCTTTCTCTGCCAGATCACTCTTAAGCTCATTTAGGATCTCTGCGTGCGGTGTAACACACGCTCCAACAATAAGCGGTTCCAGTTCTTTGCTTTCTTCAGAAGTCTTTGCGGACTCTTCAGTTGTGCTCTCACCTGAAGAATCTGAGGATACACCACATCCTGTAATTAATCCTAATGTCAATACTGCCAATGCCGTTAACGCAATAATTCTGTTTTTCATCATATCATTCTCCTTTAACCTTTACTTTGCTTTATTTAATTCTCTTATCAATTCGATTGACCAATCGAAGTCCTGATTCCTGAAAAATCTGCACGATAACCACCAGTAAGACAACCGTAATCAGCATCGTCTGGCTGTCATAGCGGTAATATCCGTAGTTCGTCGCGATTGCTCCCAGCCCTCCACCTCCGACAAATCCTGCCATGGCTGAGTATCCCAGAATGGTGGGCAAGAGAAATGGTCGCTCCTACTACCAACGACGGCTTTGCTTCCGGAAGAATCACTTTATAAATAATCTGAAATTCCGATGATCCCATAGCCTGTGCTGCTTCAATGACACCACCATCTACTTCCTTCAGTGAAGATTCAACCATGCGCGCCACATAAGGAGCTGCCGCTACAACTAACGGCACGATTGTTGCCGTCGATCCAATCGTCGTTCCCACTACCAGTCTTGTAAATGGAAGAATCGCAACCAGCAAAATCAGAAAAGGAATCGACCTGACCAGATTGATGATTCCACCCACCACAAAATTCACTACTCTATTTTGACAAATACCATTTCTGTCTGTCACAAATACCAGAACACCCAGTGGAATTCCAATCACATAAGAAAGTGCCGAAGAAACCAATACCATATAAAGTGTCTCTAAAATTCCTTTTCCCAACAGTCCTATCATTTCCTGGCTCATAACTGTACTCCCCCTTCCTCAAAATATGTATCCGGCAGGATCAGATTTCTGGCTGTCTCTGACTGCGGGTTTAAAAAGATATCTTTCACTTCTCCAAATTCTACGATTTCTCCCTGGCTCATAACTGCGACCCGGTCACAGATCTGCTCCGCAACCCTCATCTCGTGAGTAATGACGATAATCGTTACCCCACGGGTCTGATTGATTTTTTTCAGAAGTCCCAGAATTGATCTAGTAGTAATCGGATCTAAGGCACTGGTTGCCTCGTCACAGAGAATCACTTCCGGGTTGGTTGCAAGTGCTCTGGCAATCGCTACTCTCTGCTTCTGTCCGCCGGACAGCTGTGCCGGATATGCCTTTTCCTTATCTGAAAGATCTACAAGCGTAAGAAGTTCCTTTGCCCGTTCAAGCCTTTCAGCCTTTTTTACTCCTGCAATCTCCAGCGGATAACAGATATTGTCTATAACATTCCTCTGTTCCAGCAGATTGAACTGCTGGAAGATCATTCCCATCTTCTGCCGGTTCTTCCTGAGTTCAGCAGGATTGGCTTCCATCAGATTCTCTCCGTCGAAATACACCGCTCCTTCCGTCGGCCGCTCCAGAAGATTGATACATCGGACAAGCGTTGATTTTCCTGCTCCCGAGAATCCGATAATGCCAAAGATTTCTCCCCTCCGTATTTCCAGATTTATTTCCTTCACTGCGAGGACATCCATGCCTTTAGGGTTAAATTTCTTATTTACATTTTCCAGTTTTATAATGTATTCTGCCTCTGCCACCTAATATAACCACCTGTCTACTCTTTGTTATCTGTAATCAGACTAACACGATAGGTTTAATATGTATAATACATAAAAAAAATGTCCAGCTATAGGTCAAAACTATATCTGGACATTTATCTCTACGTGATAAAAAAATCCCAGAAGATTTCTCCTCTGGGATTTTCTACTTATGGGACTTGTATTCGTTCTTAGCCCAAAAGCAGCAAACTGAATACCAGTGTGAAGAGGGCTACCGTCTCTACGATACCTACTACGATAAAGTAGTTCGCTGTACCTTTTCCTGTTGCTCCCAACGCATCTGCAGCTGCTGCAGCACATTTACCCTGGAACAATCCTGAGAGACCAATTGCGAGACCTCCGAAGATACCAACACCAAGTGCAAGTCCTGGATCTCCACCGCCTGCCATTGCAGACTTAATAAAGTTCATAAGAAGGAATCCATAAATTGTCTGTGTAAGAGGTGCACCAGAGAACGCGATCATAATGAACGGTGCCGGTTTTCCACTTGCATAACATTTTTTCCATGCTCCAACTGATGCCATTCCGGCAAATCCTGCACCAAATGCTGATCCTGAAGCGGACAGACCAAGTGCAGCTGCCATTCCAACAAATGCTAAATTCATAATTATTCTCCTTTATCTTTATAATACTATTTTTTAATCTTATCGTTTTCTTTAAATGGTTCATATGCAATTCCTGTCCATTCCAGACCAGCCTGTCCCGAGAACTCCAGAACATTCAGTCTGACGCCATGTACTACGACAGAAAGGAAACACATAATAATGTTGAGGCCGTGTCCAATCAATACAACCACTACACCAAGAATTATAAGCGGACCATGAAAACCTGCCGCTATTCCGTTAAAGCTCTGGGAAATGGCAAGACCTGCCATTCCAACCGCAAACAGACGGATATAACTCATTACATTACCAAAACAGCTGATGGTATTTAAGAATACGGTAAACGCATCCGCGAGTCCTGCTTTGATTCCCTGTGCAAAGGTACGATCCGGAGCCATTCCTCCGAAGAGTACTACCGTAATAAATGCAACTCCAATGAGTGCAAATACCGGCTTAACGCTAATCTTCTCTCCGATTACCAGGTAAAGTGATAGCATATACATTGCAATGATTGCTACGAGCCAACCTAAATCTGCCACCCAGCTTAAATTCTTCTCACCAATCTTTTTCTTGATAGAAATTAAACTTCCTAGCGCCATCTGAATTGCTCCGATGGAAAATGAGAACTTCATGATCGTGTTCTGCTGCGTCAGAGCCGTCACACCAAAGTACTCCGGATAATTGGCAAAATTAGGAATCACCATCGCCTTAAGAAGCGGAACTTCCATGGCCTTTTCCATACCAAACCATGTACCGGTAATCGCTCCCCATATAATGGTCGAAATCGATAGTACAAACAGTAAATAAACTGTATTATCTCGTTTCTTTGTTTTCGCCACATACGCAATGGTTCCGATAAGAATGAGGAGACCATAACCAGCGTCGCCAATGATCATTGCAAAGAACAATGTGAAAAACAGGAAGAACCATAGTGAAATATCTGATTCTCTGTATCCCGGCAGAATTCCCAGGATATCAAACACTGGTTTAATTAATCCCGACAGTTTTCCGTATTTTACTTTTGTAGGAATCTGCGTATCCTCTTCCGACACATCTTCCTGCGCCCATGCCCATTTATTCTCTTTTGCTGCAGTTTTAAATTTATCCAGCTCATCCTCAGGAAGGTATCCTGAGATCCAGACGAAATCATCATCATTTTCTGCAGTCTCACTTGCTGAAGAATAATTCTCCGCATTCTGAGCTTTGAGCATCTGAACCTGAAAACTGGAATCATACACAGCAGCTTTTTTTAAGACCTCATCACACGCAGCAATTTCCTGCTGGGCAATTTCAATCTCTTTCGTCAGTTCACTGATCCCTTTTTCCGGGATAGAAAACTCAGCCGCCGGAATGGTTGCCGGCAAGGTTCCTAATACAGCAACGGTATCCATCTTATCAATCGATGCGAGGCGAACAAACCGAATCTCCGGATCTTCTGCCACCATCGTATAATCATTCTTTCCTAAACGGTAAAAATGAAGATCATACCCTGCTTCTTTTAATTGCTTTAATTCACCTGGCTCAAAATCACCCCAGGCTTTGATACGTTCGATTTCTGCATTGGCAGCACTTATCTCCTGAATAAGAGCTGATTTTTTATCCATTGCTGTCAAAACACCCTGATACATCTCCTCAAACTGAGTATCCGTAAGAATCGGAACCTCCTCTTTGTTCTTGGATTTCTTATCCGGCGCATAATCCATCAATGCGGATGCAGTTTTTGAAAGACTGGTAAATCTTTCTGACACTGCACGCTGAGGACTCTTTTTCTCTGACAGATGCAGAATTCCGAGATTTCGAAGTCCATCGAGCATCTCGTCTTTTTTGGAGACCGATGACACGATGTAGACCATTTTCATCTTTTCTATCATTGTGCCGCCTCCACAAGTTTTTTCTTTGAAATTTTTCCGCGAACAACTGCCGCTGTCTGCTGGTCGCCAAGGAATACTCCGATGATCCGGATATTTTCCTTTGCCTCTGGAATCTTAACTTTCTCAAACAGATTAACTCTCTGAGATGTAGAACGTAATTCCTTCTCAAGAAGTGCTTCCTGTTTGCGAAGTACTGATACCAGCGCATCCAGCCGGGCAATCTCACGGAGTTTTATGATTGCAGTATCCACCCACAAAGGATAGTCGTCAACATCATAGTTAATGTCTTTGAATGTCAGTTCCTGAAATGTAGGAACTGTGACACCCGCGATGTTCTCATTCTTACAGATAACTGTGTCTGGCTGTACCAGATGATCAAGCTTTTTGCTTTCGTCAAAGATCTCATTCTCCGCAAATACAGCAACCCAGTCATCCAGATCTCCGATCATCTGAGCACGTTCGACTTCCTTCTGTTCCAGCTCAGCTTTTGTCTTCATGATCACCGACTGCAGCTGCTGTTTTTTAAGCTGCAGCGTCGGAAGATACCGCTGATACTGTTTCAGGCGATCTTTCTGCACCTTCTGCTCATTTTTTGTAAGTTTGATAGCCATCAACTACTCCTTTTAGTTTAATGCATCCTTCTTCGGCCATCTTTCTTTCAGAAGACTCGTCTTCAAACCAGTTTCATTTGGCTCAAAGCACTCTGCAAGAATCTGCCAGCCAAGATCAAGTGCATCTTCAAGTGGGATATTAACACCAAGGTCCATTAATTTTGTTTCGAAAAGTTCACCGTATTTCAGAAGCTTCTCATCCCATTCAGTCATAAGGAATCCCATGGATTTCTTCTCAAGAGCTTCCTTGTACTGAGAGTAAAGACGAATCATACCGTCCATGAGAGCACGGTGGTCATTTCTTGTCTTACCATTTACATTCTGTTTCAGACGTGAAAGTGATCCGAATGGCTCAATATGTCCATTCTTTAAATAATACTGACCTTCTGTAATATAACCTGT
Source organism: Bariatricus sp. SGI.019 (assembly GCF_050315235.1). Lineage (NCBI taxonomy): Bacteria > Bacillati > Bacillota > Clostridia > Lachnospirales > Lachnospiraceae > Bariatricus > Bariatricus sp. SGI.019. The sequence continues at coordinate 65,854 of NZ_JBNPOQ010000015.1, forward strand.
ATTATCTGGTACCGGATGTGTTACGTCATCACCCGGCATTGTTGTAACACCAAGGATCGTGATTGATCCGGCGCCTTCGATATCAACAGCCTTCTCATAACGAGATGCAAGACAGCTGTATAAGTCTCCCGGATAACCTCGGTTAGAAGGTACCTGTTCCATAGTAATAGCCATTTCCTTCTGTGCATCTGCAAAGTTTGTCATATCGGTAAGAAGAACAAGTACTTTCTTTCCCGCAAGGGCAAACTGCTCTGCAACAGCAAGGGCCATATCCGGTACGAGTGTACACTCTACAGTTGGATCGGCTGCAGTATGAATAAACATAACCGTATGGCTCATCGCGCCACCTTTTTCAAGAGTGTCGCGGAACGTAAGATAATCATCATATTTCAGTCCCATACCACCAAGAACGATAACGTCTACTTCTGCCTGAAGTGCGATACGGGAGAGCAAAGCATTGTATGGCTCACCTGAAATAGAGAAAATCGGAAGCTTCTGGCTCTCTACAAGTGTGTTGAACACATCGATCATAGGAATACCCGTACGGATCATGTTCTTTGGCAAAATACGTTTTGCAGGGTTAAACGAAGGTCCGCCTATCGGAATCATATTTTCAGTAAGTGCCGGGCCATTATCTCTTGGAACTCCGGCTCCGTCAAACACACGTCCAAGCAAATGCTCTGAGAAGGAAACCATCATCGGTCTTCCAAGGAAGCGGATCGGATCATTGGTTCCTACACCCTGTGCACCTGCAAATACCTGAAGAGATACCACATCTTTATCAAGTTTAATAACTGTCGCGTAACTGTCACCTACGAGAGCGAGGTCGCCAAGTCTGACATCCTTAGCTCTGACAGTAACTACGTTACCGACGATTGATTCTATTTTTGTATATACTTTCTGCACTTTAGGACCTCCTAATCAACTGCTTTCGACATGTAGAATTCTGAAATCTTCTTCCCTTGTTCGTAGTACTCCGGTGTCTGGAACTGAGTACCGTGCCAGTCAAGGAACTCCTGCCTCAACTGGTTGAAGAAACCTCGGATTTCTTTCTTGTCTTCCAAGTCATAGGACTTCATTAATGCATCATAAAGCTTATCGAACTCTTCTCTCTGTCTCTCCGGAGGACAAGCTGCATCGATCGGATCGAAGGAGTTCTGCTGAAGGTATACAGAGTCGAGAAGTTCACCCTTCTGATAGATAATATAATCTTCTGCAGATGTTCCTTCCTCGCCTACTACCTTCATCATCTGATTGATCTCATTTCCTCTTCTGAGAATAGAACGCGCCTCTTCGATGCGTCCCATATCTACAACACCAGAGTACTTTGACCATGAATCCATCGGATGAATCGCAGGGTATTTACGTGCATCAGAACGTTCTCTTGAAAGTCCATGGAATGCTCCAACTACCTTAAGTGTTGCCTGCGTTACAGGCTCCTCAAAGTTACCTCCTGCCGGTGATACTGTACCACCAATTGTTACAGATGCAATCTTACCATTCTTAAGTCGTACTTTACCAGCTCTCTCATAGAAAGAAGCGATCGTAGACTCGAGATAAGCAGGGAATGCTTCTTCACCAGGAATCTCTTCCAGACGTCCTGACATCTCACGCATCGCCTGTGCCCAACGGCTTGTGGAGTCTGCAAGAAGAAGGACATCCAGTCCCATCTGTCTGTAATACTCAGCAAGTGTAACTGCAGTATAGCAAGATGCCTCTCTGGCTGCTACCGGCATGGAAGATGTATTACAGATAATAATTGTTCTTTCCATAAGAGACCGGCCTGTCTTCGGATCTTCCAGTTCAGGGAACTCTTTTAAGATCTCTACGACCTCACCGGCACGCTCTCCACATGCTGCTACGATAACGATATCTGCTTCACCATTTTTAGCCTCCATATGCTGAAGGACTGTTTTACCTGCCCCGAAAGGTCCCGGAACACAGAACGTTCCGCCCTTTGCTACAGGAAGGAAAGCATCAATACAACGAATCTTTGTTACCAAAGGTTCATCCGGGCGAAGTCTCTCTTCATAGCATTTCACTGCCTGTTTGATCGGCTGTGTGATGACCATGCTGAGTTCTTTTTCTTCACCTTTGCTATTTGCGATCACGCAAATGGTTGCTCTTACGTGATAAGAGCCTTTTTCTTTGATTGATTTAACTGTCCAGTCACGACCTTTCAGTGTGAATGGAACCATAATTTCATGTGTAAATAATCCTTCAGGAACACTACCAATAGGATCTCCTGCTTCAACAGAATCTCCCACCTTAACAGATGGTGTAAATTCCCATTCTCTGTCCGGAATAGGATCAAGATATACACCTCTCTCAAGGAAGAAGCCACACTGCTCGGCGAGATCCGGTAATGGATTCTGAAGACCGTCAAACACCTGGGTTAACAGACCTGGGCCAAGTTCTACACTCATTAATTCGCCAGTAAACTCTACAGCGTCTCCGACTTTAATACCGTTGGACATCTCGTAGATCTGCATGCTGGCAACACCATTGTTGATTCGGATAACTTCTCCTTTGAGACGTTTTCCGTCAACAAGAATATAACCAACTTCATTTTTATGAACTGAACCATCAAAGCTGACATTTGCCAGGTTTCCATTAATACCAGTTACATATCCTGTTACTGTTTCCATCAATTCTCTCCCGTTATAAGCTATATACGCGCTGCTGTACCTGATCAAAAAGGCGTTTGAATTCCTGTTGTCCTTTTTTCTGAACGAAACAGCTCTGGCGCTCAAGCAATTTTAGTTTAATAGCATACCCGAATAAATAAGCATCATCAAAAGTATGCAAGCCTACCAATGAATCAAGAATTTCAAATTCATAATCCAGTAAGATCTTCTCTGCCTCCAGCGGATTCTTTGCGGCCAGTGCAGCTCCTGCTACCTGCGCAATGACAGAATCCTTGTCATAAGATGTCAGATAAGGTCTCCCCAGATTCATACTCCTCTGATAATTAAGTTCCCTCATAAGATTCTTATAAAAAACTGCCCACTCTTTTACGAGCGGTCCCTCTTCCGATGAAAGAGTAAGATTCTTTAGGAAATTATATTTTGATTCGCTTACATTTGACTGGCACATGCCGAGGAACTCATCATAAGTCAGCGGCATATCTCCATCTGTCTTAAGATCCGGCAGGCTCGATATCAAGTAATAATATGAAGCCATAGACACCTCCTGCTAGAAATCAAGATTTCTGAAATATGGCATCAGCATCTGCATGATTTCTTCATCCGAACAGTCAAAATAACCCGAACCATCTTTTGCCGCCAGACGGAATCCTGCCTGAACGCCTTTTGTTGGTCTGATCTCAAGACCATTCTTAATTTCTTCTGCAAGCTCTGATTTCAGTGCATCACTCACTTCTGAAACTTCAGCTGAATAATTCTGTACATCTTCCCCGACTACGACAGCGTGGATCAATTTACCAAGTGCAGCTCCTGAAAGATTATCCTTAATCTTTGCAGAAAGGATCTTTTCAAATTCAGCTTTCACCTCAGTTTTAAATGCAAGCATAGCATCTCTTTTTGCCTGCTCTGCACTGATCGCAGCACTTTCTTTAAGAATACTGATTTCTTTCTCTGAAGTCTCTTTAACACTCTTCGCTTCAGCCTTGGCATCTGCTACAATTGTTTCTGCTTTTTTCTTAGCTTCCAAAATAATTTCTTCTGCTTCTGCATTAGCCACATCAATTCCTTCTTTTCGAATTGACGAAACTAAGTCTTGAATCTGTAATTCCATAAGTTCACTTCCTTTCTTTTTAATACTTAATAAAAAGAATTTATTCTAACTATAATATAACAATCCGCCTGTCTTTCGCAAGTATTTGATGACATTTTTGCAAAATTTATTATTTATTTTATAAATTTTAGACAAAAATCACAATCTTTTTTCTACTTTTAGGTAGATGTTTTCCCGACAGGCATCTGATATCACTCGCCAGACCTTTTGATACCACGCTCCTGCCTGTGCTTCATTCTCAATTATAACCGTTGTATCTCGAAGTTCTGTCAGGCAGTCATACAGTGCATCCAGATTATTGCCAAAGTACTCAGGAAACTGAAACTGTTCTCTCAGATATAGAAATGTTTCATCTCTGTTCTCCATTCTTCCGGCATCTAATATCACTCTCATCTTTTTTATTCCTCTCCATATAACAATTCAAAATTCTCATAATGATCTTCTGTATAATAGATCAGTCCGTCATCCGAATATACTATCCTTTTTGCATTCCGATGTCCGCCTTCATAGTCAATATCACACTCGTGATAAGTACGTCCATCTGCCTCTGGAAGCACCCCCTCATAATTTCCAAAATAATCACCGCCAATGCTTTTACCCGGAGCAACCTCATCCAGATTCCCTTCCTTACTGTCCCATCCAAGATCTTGTGCTTCCTTTTTTGTGATAAAATTATCCGGCAAATGCCCAAATTCATATAAATACGCAGCAACTTCATCTTTCGACGTATACTCACCGGATTCCTCAACAGAAAGCTGCAATTCTGACAGTTCCTCACTTTGTTGACTCTGTACGGAAGTTGAATCTTCCGTAGAAACACTCTGGCCCTCACACCCCGTCAAAAGACAAAGCATCAGGAAAATGATTCCTACAATATACTGAATTTTCTTCTTCATAAATGCCTCCTGATATTATAGATTTCTACAGCATATATTATCCATTTCCATGGAAATTTAAAACTTACTGTTTCACTATTGTACCAGACATTCCATATAATCGCCAGAGCTCTCTGTCTTGTCTTCTATTATGCTTTTCGATATACTATAATCAAATCAAAAATGAGTCAGGAGGTTCTTATGGAATTATTATTAACCAGCCAGGAAGAATGTCATCGCATAGAAGTGTATAATGAATATCTGAAAAAAATCCCAGAATTACTGAAGCAGCTGGAGACTGTTGAAAAGATGTACCAGAAAGCCATTCTGGAAGAAGCTATGTTAAAAGACAAGGACCGGTCCGATCATAGCGTATTGCTGTATAGTGATCGTCTGAACCACATCAAGCAGCAATGCGAAGAACGCTCCGCAGACATTCGTCAGCAATGTCACCTGATCTTTGAATTGAAGGCTCAGATCGAGGCAGAAAGCAGCGCACTGGACGCACTGATAAACTTTTCTTAATGAAAATCGGCGTACAGAACAATCTTTTTTTGGATTAACTGCTGTACTTTTTGAATGGATTCCAGTTCACTTTTACCAAACACATATACCATAAGAGATATATCTCCATTTTTTTCATACTGCCTGAAGGACTGCCGATATTTACCTGTCGGTTTCACAGCAACAGGCAATAGTCCCTGATTAATCATTTCTGGTGGATAATATACTGCCTCTACGATCAATCCAACATGAACTGGGCCTTCCCGATACTCACCTTCCATCCCACGGATAATTGTTAATATTCTAAGCTATCCATGTTCAAAAGACAATAAGAGTTAAACTCCTGAGTCCGCTTTTCATCCGAGGTCATATCATAAGTAACCTGAATATAGTATCTCTGATTGCTGCAGGTCTTTCATAATCATCCCACTCCTTGTAGTTTTCGGATCTGCTCCTTTGTGCTGGTCCTGTGATAACCGTATACAACCATTTCGCTCTCTCTATGCTTTCCTATTATTTAAAACCAAAGACACTACTCCTGCTTCACCATACAATAGCCAATCCCTATATGTGTCTGGATACATTTATTAGAGATGTCTTTCTTTTCTATTTTTTTCCTCACAGTTGCCACATGAACCCTGAGTGAAGCAATGTCTCCCTCCAGAGAACTTCCCCATATTTCCTTCGTGATATGGGTATGGGTCAGCACTCTTCCAAGGTTTTTCGCCAACAGGCATAAAATTTTATATTCAATCGGAGTCACATGAATCTCTTCCTCTTTCACATATACTGTCTGCATTTGATAATCAATTGTTAAGCTACCATTATGAAAGACAGGAGTTCCGCCCTGCTGATTATTTTGTATGTACTGAATCCTTCGATAGTTTCCTCTGATTCTGGCAAGAAGTTCTGCTGTTGAAAATGGCTTGGTAATATAATCATCAGCCCCTACATCCAGAGCATCAATTTTATCTTTATCTTCACTTCTGGCACTTATCACAGTAATTGGGACAGTAGACCAAGAACGTATTTTCTTAATCACATCAATCCCATCTATATCAGGAAGTCCCAGATCCAAAAGAATCAGTTCCGGTGACTGCGTTGTTACCTCGATAATCGCTTGCTTCCCATTTTTTGCTACATGATATTTATAATTTTCCGTCTCAAGAGCGGTGGTAATCAGACTGCGAATAGCAAAATCATCTTCTACCACCAGAATATTTGAATTATTCATGAATCTCTACCTCCTCAGCAGGCACCGTAAAATCAAAAACGGCACCTTTCGGTTTATTGTCATAGACCGTTATTCTTCCTCCATGTGCATTGATAATTGATTTACAGAGAGCAAGCCCAAGACCCAGACTCCGTTTCGAATCTGTTATTTCATTATTTGCCGTATAAAACATTTCAAAAATATGCGGTTTATCTTCATCCGAAATTCCCTTTCCAGTATCTGCAATCTGCACATGGACAAAACTTTTTTCTTTCTTTGTAGATATCACAATCTCTCCACCTAGAGGAGTATACTTCACTGCATTATCTACAATATTGATAATTACCTGAAGGATCAGTCGTGAGTCCACATTAACGAGCTGCATCTATGATCTCTTTTTATTCACAAGATAAATACCACAAGCAACCATCATTACAGCAATAAAATATTGCCATTTCAATTCTTCTTTAAGTAGTAATGCTGAGAATATTACTCCTAAAACAGGAATCAATGCATTAAAAATTGCTATCTTACTAATCGGATGATACGAAAGCAGCTCATTATAAATAGCGAAACAAACTGCTGAAATCATGATTAACGCTATTAATACAATCATTCCTTTCACATTTACACACCAGGGACTATTTGTCCCTATGATCAAGCCAATTGCCAGAAGCAATGCTCCTCCTATCATCATACTTTGTCCTGTTGCCTGCATCATATTCATTTTCTTTGAAGCTACTCGTGTTATGACACCACCGAGTGCTGCACAACCTGCATTTAGAAGAATCATTCCGTCCCCTCTAAATGTAATATTTTCAAAGAAATCCGCTCCCGGTTGAATATTAATTGCTACAATTCCCGCAATCCCTAATACACATCCAATCATTTTAGGAAATGATACTTTGTCATCAGAAAATATAATCGTTGAGAGAATAATTAAGAAAAAACCTCCCATAGAATCCAAAATGGTAGACCTTGCACTCGGGTTATATCCCACCCCTATATATGCAAACATATAATGAAGGGTTACATTTACTATAGCAAGAAAAATCAGCCACCATAAGTCATTTTTATTTTCTAATTCCAGTTTCTTTTTTCTCAAACAGCAAAATGCCGAAACCAGCATACCTGCAAAAAAGAATCTTATTCCGGCAAATAAGACTTTTCCTCCCAAATCAGCTGAAGCTATTTGAAATTCCTGATACCCGATTTTTATAAGCGGATAAGCCAATGACCATCCAAAAGCACAAAAAATTGCCAATATGGACTTATATTTACTATTCCTAAATATTTGTTCCATTTTCCTCATCTCCATTTTTTACGGCTTCATGCTCTCGCATCCGGTATCCGATTCCTATTTCCGTCTCTATATACTCCGGTTTTGCCGGATTCCGTTCGATTTTTCTTCGGGTGGAAGCCATTACAGAACGAAGTACCTGTGTATCTTCCCCGTATCCTTCTCCCCATATCTTCCGTAAAATCGTATGGTAGGTAAGTACCTTTCCCGGATTCTGCATAAATAAAAGCAACAGCTGATATTCCAAAGGGGTCAGATGAATCTCCTTGTCATCCTTATAGGCAATATGCGCCCCATTATCCAGTTTCAGATCTCCATTTACATATACGGTATCATCAGGTCTTTCCTCTGATTCCGAATGATTCATACGATAGTAATGCCGCAGTGCCACCCGGATTCTGGCCATCAGCTCTGTTGCAGAAAAAGGTTTCGTCAGATAGTCATCCGCGCCATCATCCAAAGCCGCAGCCTTTTCTTTATCCTGATCCCTTGCAGAAACGATAATGATAGGAACTTCTGACCATTCCCGGATTTTATGGAGTACTTCCATTCCATCCATATCCGGAAGGCCCAGATCCAATAAGATCAGATCTGCATTTTTCCTTACCATATAGGAGATGCCATCTTTCCCATTCACTACACCTTCCACAGAAAAACCTGCATTTTCCAATGTATAAACCATAAAATTCTGTATCTGTACATCATCTTCTATAATCAGTATTTTTTCTTTAAACAATTTCACTTTCTCCTTCCGTAAGCGGTAATGTAAAGAGAAACTCTGCTCCCTTTCTATCCGTCCGGTTCCGTCCGGTAATTGTTCCTCCATGGGCATTTATCACCGTTTCACAGATTGTAAGCCCCAGCCCGATTCCTCTTTTCACATCAGCCGAACGGGCTTTAGACGCATAAAATATTTTAAACAAATTAGAAACATCTGCTTCTGCAATTCCCTCTCCTTCGTCTCGGACAGAAACCAGTAGTTCATCTTCTGTGTAACTGGCAGAAACAGTAATGGCTTCCTGCGGTCTTGTGTGTTTTACTGCATTGTCCAACAGATTGGTAATTACCTGCTCAATCAGCTTTGCATCCATGGGCACTAACCGAAACTCTTCCGGTATCTCTACCTGTATCGCACGATCCGGGAAAATTCGTTCCACATGAGCAACCGCACATCCAATCACTTCTTCGATTGCTTCCATTTCCTTATGTATCACAATTTTACCATCCTGCAGTCTGGTCAGACTTAAGATATTTTCTACTAAAGATTTCAGCCAGTCGGCATCCTGATAAATACCTTGAAGCAGTTCCTGACGTCTGTCTTCTTTGTCTGTCATATCCATCAGCATTTCCGAAGTTCCCATAATGCCTGATAACGGCGTCCGAAGATCTGTATATTTCTTCCGAATCTCTTCTGCATCCGGCAATCCTCTGTGAATCTGTTCTTTTCCTGACTGCTGAATGTAGATCGGTGCAGACTGTCTTCCAATATAAATACATCCAACATTTATCTGAAGAAGATGGCTGATACTTTCTGCAGCGATTTTCAGAACTGCTTCTATATCTGAAGCATCCGACAGTTTACTGGAGAGCATATATAAAATCTGGCTTTCTTTTCCTCTTTCATTAAAAGTTTTTCTTTTGTTGTCAGGGCACTCGTAAGAATGGAAGTTGTCAGCATGATTGAAAAAGTAACCAGATACTCCGGATCATTTACAGCAAGCGTATGATAGGGTTCTGTAAAAAAATAATTATAACATAGTAATGAAACTACCGCTGATAAAATCCCATACTGATATCCTGATGTAAATCTTGCAACCAAAAGAACAGCCAAAAGATACATCACTACAATGTTAGTCTCTGGAAATCCCAGTCCTGTAAATATCTTTCCAAGTATGGTAGCTACAAAGACAACTGCCGCCAGTTTTAACAGACTCAACAGTACTTCTTTTGTTTTACTCATTACAATCGCCTCTTTATTATCGTATTTTCCCCATTAAGTAAAGCACACACAGGCTGTTTTTCAATCCCATGAAACATGGCATTCAAGTTCACAAAATCTTCACAGAATTATTAGCACTCTCTATTGACGAGTGCTAATCCGTGTGTTATATTACACGTAGAACAAAGGAAGAGGAACTGATTTCTCTTCCTGATATTCATAAATCAACACTTCGGGTTTCTCCGATAGTGCAAACTTTAGTTTATGTCATGAAAGGAGATATGACTTATGTTAATGCCTAGTATTTTTGGAGAAAGTTTATTTGATGATTTTTTGGATGATTTTGCTTTCCCGGACATCGATAAAAAATTGTATGGGAAACATGCTCCCCATATCATGAAGACCGATGTGAAGGAAAAAGACAACACTTACGAAGTGGCCATTGATCTTCCGGGATTTAAGAAAGACGAGATTCAGATTCAGCTTGAAAATGGTTACATAACCGTAAGTGCGGCAAAAGGTCTGGATAAAGACGAAAAAGATAAGGAAGGAAAATATATCCGCCGCGAGCGTTATGCCGGAAATGTAAGCAGAAGCTTTTATGTAGGAAATAATGTTCAGAGAGAAGACATCCATCCGAAATTTGAAAATGGTATTCTTTCCTTTACTGTTCCAAAAGAGCGGAAGGCAGTAGAAAACAACTCACATTATATTGCCATCGAAGGTTAATCTCAAACGGGCAGGGAATAAAACCCCTGCCTGTTTTAAAAGCTAAATACAAGCAGGAAAGAGGTTTTTGATATGAGTAAAACGACATCAAGAGTATTATGGATTTTAGCCGGAATTTTTCTGATTATAATCGGGATCGGATGTTTGAGGAATCCTGGAGAAATTCTTTATGGTCTTCCCATTATCTTTGGAGTTGCCATGATGTTTTCCGGCATTATAGATATTGTGATATTTGCAGCCGGTCATGATTATATGGCAGGCTCTGGCTGGTTTCTTGCTGACGGCATTCTGACCATACTGATGTCTTTATTCATTTTGGGAAATGGATGGTTTACAGCAATGACTATTTCCTTTATTTTAGGAATGTGGCTGATTTTTTCAGGTATCACCAAACTGGTTAATTCTTTCGACCTTCAAAAACTGGGAGTAAAGGGCTGGGGCTGGTTTACAGTACTTGGAATCCTGCTGACTGTGATTGGTTTTCTGTCATTCACACATCCATTTGCAAGTATTGCAGCTATGGCCTGGGTAATCGGATTTTTCTTGATCCTACAGGGTATTGTATCTGTTATGCGTGGATGCTTTTCCAATCGCTTCTGGATGTAAAATATAACAAAAATAACATTGCCAAGGAGGAAAAAGGCACCTCTTCATATAGATTCGGCTGCATACAAAATTGTGTGCAGCCTTTTTTAACGAATACCTAATTTCAAAAACAATTCTCTTACTCTCTACGGATAATCTTATCCTACAACAATTTTTTCTTTTTAAAATAAATAAGTTCCAGAATAATTGTTATTACTGCAATTGAAATCACTGCAACATATCCGTATTTCCACTGCAGCTCTGGCATATTTACAAAATTCATACCATACCATCCAGTCAAAAGTGTCAAAGGAAGGAATAACGTTGTGACAACCGTCAGAATACACATAATCTTATTCTGCTGTGCATCTTGCTGAGATTGGTACAATTCCCGTAACTGTAGTATATTCTCCCGAAGCAACTGTACATGGTTTTGCAGCCGTTCTGTACGAAGTGCATAACGATTCCACTGTTCTGTATTACAGATGATAGAAATTCCATCTTGAGACTGGAGCAGATCACCAATCACAGTAAGTTGCTCATAATAGGCATCCAACTCCGAAAGTCTTTGACGATACCTTGTAAGTACTGTAAAGAAATCATCCGGAACATTTTTTATGAGCTGGTCTTCCATCTTTTCAATCTCTTTTTCTAAATGTAACAGATACAAAAGATCATTTTCAATCATCACTTCCATCATCTTAAGAAGAAACTGATCCGGCGATTTCAACTGCTGAAACTGTTCTTCTTTTTTCTCTATCCAGTGTTTCAGATCCCCATTGCACTCAATTAAAAAAAGTTCTTTATCTGTCATGTAAAATCCACAGGAAATCTGAGATGTACGTTTTTCATTTTTTTTCGGTACTCGCAAAGTTCCCAGAATACAATCCTGATACACTTCTGCTTTGCAGTATCGGATTGATCTGATACTGTGTAATAATTCTTTATCATGCGGAAAATCCTTCTTCAATTCTCGAAATTCATCTTCCTTTATGATCGTAAGGAACTGCAACTTCTTCATAGAATCTCTCATACTCCTTTCTTCCTTTATTCTTCTCTAGTAAATCAGGATACTCTTTATTTTTATGAAATGCAAATACGAATTGGCAGGAACTGTCACAAGCACAATAACCAAATAGCAACATCAGACATATTTATATCGCATTCAGATGCCCAAATACATTCTTATAAAATTTTTAGTACTTTTTTAGTACCAAGAGAAAAGAAATGATTTTTTTGATTTTTCCAAGAAATAATTTAGAATAAAAAAACACCACAAAGCCTATAATCCAAGCTTTGTGGTATTCATGAGTCCCAGTCGGAGTGACGTGATTCGAACACGCGACCTCTACGTCCCGAACGTAGCGCTCTACCAAGCTGAGCCACACTCCGATAAAAGAACCGGACATCTTACAAAAGACATCCGGCGCCCCTGCCAAGGAACTACGGATAGAGGACTCGAACCTCTACTAACAGAGTCAGAGTCTGCTGTGCTGCCATTACACCAATCCGCAATGTGTTTCCAGCGAACATGTTATATTATACCAAGTTTTTCAAAAAAAGCAACCCCTTTTTTTATTTTTTTCAACTTTTTTTCATTTTTCTCGATTTTTTCCTCGACCTAAAAACCACTGCGCGCACTCCCCACACGAGAACTTCCTACAGTTTGAGAATGTCAGGTGTTAGGATAGGCACCGGACACTCAAGCATCCTGAGCGATCCTAACGCCATGACTTCTCAACCCACAAACTTTCTCTCCTTAGATCCTCTTTATTCTCTCAATTGCTGCTACGGTATTCTCATAAGAACCAAATGCAGTCAGTCTGAAGTATCCTTCTCCGCTTGGACCGAATCCTGATCCAGGAGTACCTACTACATTTGCTTTTTCCAGCAGATAATCAAAGAATTCCCAGGAGGTCATTCCATCTGGAGTCTGCAGCCAGATATATGGTGCATTGACACCACCAGATACGTTATAACCAGCTTCTTTTAATCCTTCATAGATTGTCTTTGCATTCTTCATATAATAAGCGACCTGCTCTTTTAACTGGGCTTTTCCGGCTTCTGAGTATACTGCCTCTCCGGCTTTCTGTACGATGTATGGAGCTCCATTATATTTTGTGCCGTGACGTCTTGCCCACAGAGAATGCAACATCACATCTCCACTCTTTACGTCTTTTGGAATAACGGTTGCGCCAAGTCTTACTCCTGTAAATCCTGCATTCTTCGAGAAACTTCTAAGCTCGATTGCGCAGGTTCTTGCACCTTCACACTCGTAGATACTGTGTGGAACATTTTCTTCGGAAATATATGCTTCATAAGCTGCATCGTAGATGATAACTGCACCAACTTTATTGGCATAATCAACCCATTCCTGCAACTGATCTTTGGTAATCGTTGATCCTGTTGGATTATTCGGGAAGCACAGATAGATGATATCCGGTGTCTCTTTTGGAAGTTCCGGTGCAAAGTTCGTCTCTTTGGTACATGGCATGTAGATGACATTGCTCCAGGTCTCTGTCTTTGCATCGTAAGTACCTGTACGTCCAGCCATTACGTTTGTATCTACATATACTGGATATACCGGGTCACATACGGCAATCTTATTATCTTTTGCAAAGATTTCCTGAATATTACCAGAGTCACATTTTGCTCCATCGGAAATAAAGATCTCATCTGCCTTAATATCGCATCCTTTGTCCTGATAATCATTTTTTGCCATAGCGCTTCTTAAGAATTCGTATCCAAGATCCGGTGCATATCCATGGAAAGTCTCAGCATGCGCCATCTCATCTACCGCACTGTGTAAAGCATCAATGATTGCAGGTGCCAATGGCTGAGTTACATCTCCGATTCCAAGACGTATAATACTTTTATCTGGATTTGCCTCCTGAAAAGCTGCTACTTTCTTACCAATCGTCGAAAAAAGATAACTTCCTGGTAATTTCAAATAATCTTCGTTTACTTTAAACATTGTTCTTTCTCCTTCTCTTTTTCTCATATACATTGATTCTAAGCTATAGAATGCCAGAAATATCAATCTCTCCATCGAATACGGTTGCTGCAGGTCCTGTCATATAGACCTTGTCGGCTTCCTGATCCCATTCAATCTGCAGATCTCCACCTAATAACTGAATCGTTACTTTATGATCGGTCAGACCATTCAAGATACTGGATACAGCCACTGCACAAGCTCCGGTTCCACATGCCAGTGTCTCTCCGGAACCTCTCTCCCACACACGCATTTCTACCGTCTGTCTGTCAATGACTCTGGCAAATTCTGTGTTGATTCGCTTTGGAAAACGTTCATGATTCTCGAATTTTGGTCCGATTTTTTCGATATCAAGTCCTTTTACATCGTCCATATATACCACCGCATGCGGATTTCCCATGGATACACCTGTCATCCGATATTCCATCTGATCTACTACGATTGGCTCGTTGACCACACGGTTCCCCTCTGCAATAATTGGAATATTTTCCGGTTTTAATTCCGGTCTGCCCATATCGACCTTGACCAACGCTACTTTTCCATCTTTTACTGTGAGATCCAGATATTTAATACCTCCAAGGGTCTCTACAGAGATACTTGTCTTATCTGTAAGTCCATAATCATATACATATTTTGCAACACAGCGGATTCCGTTACCACACATCTCGCCCCTCGAACCATCTGCGTTATACATCTCCATCTCAAAATCTGCCACTTCTGACGGGTTTATCATAATCAATCCATCAGATCCGATTCCGAAATGTCTGTCACTCACATACTTCGCAACTTCCGGAGGATTCTCAATCTTTTCCCGGAAACAATTTACATAGACATAATCATTTCCCAGTCCCTGCATCTTTGTAAACTTCATATTAATCTCCTTATTCCTATTCGGCCATAATGCTTAATACCATCTCTGCTGTCTCGACCATATTCGTTCCGCTGTCCATACTACTCTTCTGTAGATATCTGTGCGCTTCTTCCTCTGACATATTATTACGCGCCATCAACAATTCCTTAGCTTTATTAATCAAAGCCTGCTGTTCTGGATTCCGGTTCTTCTGCTGTAACTTTCTCTTCTTCCGCCTTCTGTCTATGGAACGAAGCATCATCTCCATCGTATTGATCAGATCATATACTTTAATCGGCATTGACAATCCTACAACCCCTTCGATCAGACCATTGCTCCATTTTTCCTGAGACGCGATTAATAACATCTCAAAATTATCCGGCAGATATTCACGAAGTTCCGTGTACATCATATCCTTCAGCTTATAGCCACATATCACTATTCCTTCATCTACAGTATCTGCATAATGCATTGCCTGGGCACCTGTAGTGCATACCCCGGTCACATCCATGCCTCCTCGTACTAACAGGTTGCGAATATTCGTTGCATTATCCCGATTTGGAAATACAACAATAATACCAACCAAACTTACACCCCCTGTTATCTCCGTCTTCCTTTGAATTGTCTACGTGTTTCAACAGGAGTATTTACAGGCGGTGTAAGTACTTGCCAAGCTCCCATTCTGTAACCTGTGCACGATAATCTTCATATTCTTTTGTCTTTGCTTTAATATATTTCTTTGACAGATCTTCTCCCAAGACATCCTGAATAAAGGCATCTTTTTCGAATTCTTTTGCTGCTTCCAGAAGACTTCCCGGAAGATTCTCGATTCCTGCATCCATTCTCTCCTGTTCTGTCATCTCATAGATATTACAGTCAATACTGTGAGGAGGCATAATCTCATGCTTAATTCCATCCAGCCCTGCTGCCAGACATACCGCAAGAGCCAGATATGGATTTGCTGAAGGATCCGGGCTTCTAAGTTCCACTCTTGTTCCTTCTCCCCGGCTTCCCGGAATCCGAATCAATGGTGTCCTGTTCTTTGCAGACCACGCAATATAAACCGGAGCTTCATATCCTGGAATCAGACGTTTATAGGAATTTACGATTGGATTCGTAATAAAACTGATTGCCTTCATATGCTTCATGATTCCACCTATAAAGTAATATGCCTCTTTACTCAACCCATTTGAATCCTTTTTATCCTGGAATGCATTGATTCCATCTCTGCTCAGCGACATATTCAGATGCATTCCTGAACCATTGATTCCATATTTTGGTTTTGGCATAAATGTAGCATGCAGACCGTGGCGCTTTGCAATTGTCTTCACGACCAGTTTAAATGTCATAATATTATCCGCGGTTGCCAATGCCTCATCATAGCGGAAATCAATCTCATGCTGTGCCGGTGCCACTTCGTGATGGGATGCTTCAATCTCAAAGTCCATATCTTCCAAAGTTAATACCATGTCTCGTCTTGCATTTTCTCCCAGGTCTAAAGGTCCCAGATCAAAGTAACTTGCACATTCGTGTGACAAAGTCGTCGGAAGGCCATCATCATCGGTATGGAACAGGAAAAATTCACATTCCGGTCCTACATTAAATTCATACCCCATGCTTCTGGCTTCCGTCATAACTTTTTTCAAGATATATCTCGGATCACTCTCAAAAGCAGTTCCGTCCGTCTTATATACATCACAGATCAACCTCGCTACCTTCCCCTGTTGTGGTCTCCACGGAAAGATCTCAAAAGTATTCAAATCTGGATAAAGATACATATCCGATTCTTCAATCCTTGCGAATCCTTCTATGGAAGAGCCATCAAACATAATCTGATTATCCAATGCCTTCTCCAACTGACTGGTGGTAATTGCAACATTCTTCATTGTTCCAAAGATATCTGTGAACTGCAGGCGGATAAATCCCACATCCTCTTCTTCCACCATTCTCAAAATATCTTTTCTCGTATAATTATTCATGATTTTTTCCTCCTAATTATATAAGTACTTCTTCCAGATGTCTTTTCTTATCTGCCTGATTTATATAAAAATGGGCGCTCTCATGCCATGATGAAAACGCCTTTGTTTTACTTCTTAGATTATAGATAGAAAAAGGCACTTTGTCAACGTGACAAAATGCCTAAGATTCTGCAAATCATGCTCTAATCTTCGTCATCTAACCAATAGCCGTCATCCGTCTGTACATAAGAATTCCCATTATTGTTGCCACAGCTGATTCCCCTTTTAATCGGAGCCAGCAAAAATCCATACACAATTCCTGCCAGCACTGCGCATAAGATTACCAGTACTTTCTCTGCAGGGGTCCAGTCTCTTGCCAGAAAATCCTTTATACTTTGCCATATTTCTTTCATAGTGATACCTCCTTTATTCATTATATATACCCTTCATTTTCTGATTACATATACCTGTGTTCATTATAGCAGATTTTGCTCTTTGACAAAAGCAAATATTACATTTCCGAATTGAAATATC
>NZ_JBNPOQ010000016.1:0-70020 GCF_050315235.1 Bariatricus sp. SGI.019
CATTTATTACAGGAGGGGATCCGTCCCTTGAAATTACCAGACAATTGCTGATTGCCATGCAGGAGGCAGGTGCCGATTTGATCGAGATCGGAGTTCCATTTTCCGATCCCATTGCTGAAGGTGTCGTCATTCAGGACGCTGATGAACGGGCATTGAAAGCAGGATGTACAACAGATAAGTTATTTGACATGGTAAAAGAAGCCAGAAAAGAAGTGACCGTGCCAATGGTATTTATGACCTATATCAACCCAATCTATACCTATGGCAAAGAGAAATTCATGAAACGCTGCGTAGAATGCCAGATGGATGGAATCATTGTGCCGGATATGCCGTTCGAAGAAAAGGCAGAACTTGCAGACATCTGCGAAGAATACGGCATTGACCTTATCTCCATGATTGCACCGACCTCCGAAGACCGAATCGCCGCCATCGCCAGAGAAGCCAAAGGGTTCCTCTACTGCGTATCCTCATTGGGAGTCACAGGCGTAAGAAGCGAGATCAAGACAGATGTCGGAGAGATGGTATCCATGGTAAGACAGGTGAGCGATATTCCTTGCGCAGTTGGATTCGGAATTTCCACACCAGCACAGGCCGCCAAGATGGCAAGCGTATCCGATGGGGCCATCGTAGGCTCCGCCATCGTAAAAATCGTGGCACAATACGGCGGAGAATGCGTGCCAAAAGTTGCAGAATATGTAAAAGAAATGAAAAAAGCCGTTGCCCAAGTGTAAAAAGGGACACGGCAAAATGAATCTGGGACGGGGGAAAATGAAAAAACCCCCGTCCCCTGGAAACTATTTTGTGTACAACGTCACTAATTCGGTGATCATATCGACTGTTTTATCCATGCCTTCTACGGTGATGTGTTCGTATGGCCCGTGGTAAGCATGACCGCCGGTCCCAAGGTTCGGGCAAGGCAGTCCTCGGAAGCTTAACTGGCATCCGTCTGTGCCTCCGCGGATTGGAATTATAAGTGGAGTGATTCCGGTGTTTTCGCATGCGGTCTTTGCATTGTCCACCAAGTGCATGCAGTTGGCGATGATTTCTGCCATGTTCTTATACTGATCGGTGATGGTAAGCGTAACGGTTCCTTCGCCCCATTTCTCGTTCAGATTCTTTTCGATGAGTCTTAAGGTATTCTTGCGGGCTTCGAAGAAGTCTTTGTTGTGATCTCTTACGATGTAGTTTAACTGTGCTTCTGCGCATTCGCCGGACATACTGGTCAGATGATAGAATCCTTCGTAATCTTCTGTTCCGCGTGGTGTCTCCATGCCAGGTAATAAGCTGTTGATCTCCATGGCAACCAGGCTTGCGTTGATCATGGTGTCCTTAGAAGTACCTGGATGTACGTTGAATCCTTTGACGTCGAACTGTGCTTTGCATGCATTGAAGTTCTCGTACTGAATCTCACCTTCTGTAGAACCGTCCATGGTGTAAGCATAATCAGCGCCGAATCTTTCTATGTCAAAATGTGATGCACCGGTACCAATCTCTTCATCTGGTGTAAATGCAACACAGAGTGGTCCGTGTGGAATCTTCTCTGTCTGCAGACGCTCGACCAGAGTAAGAATCTCTGCGATTCCAGCCTTGTCATCAGCTCCGAGAACAGTGGTTCCATCGGAGGTGATCAGTGTGCGCCCTTTCAGGTCTTTTAAGTGGCTGAAAGTAGCTGGGCTTAAGACGAGTCCGCTGTCACCGAGAGCCAGTTCTTCTCCGTCATAGTTTTCGGTAATGACCGGAGTGATGTCGTGATCGCAGAAATCAGAGACCGTATCCATATGTGCGATAAAGCCGAGGGCTGGTTTGTCCTCATATCCTGCAGTAGCAGGTAATTTGCCATAGAGATAACACTGGTCATCCAAATAGACATCCGTTAATCCTAATTCTTTCATCTCTGCTTCCAGGATACGAGCAAGATTGAATTGGCATGTGGAAGACGGAACTGTCTCGCTGTTCTCATCGCTTGGTGTTCTTACCACCACGTATTTTAGTAATCTTTCATACGCTTTCAAAATTACATTCCCCTTTTCTTATCATATTCTATATAGTGTGAGATTATTTCACCAGATAATTATAGCACAATTTCATCTTTGCGACATCCATAAATGATGTTATACTATATAAATAATACGAAAGTCACAGAGTAGGAGGCAAAAGATTATGAAGTTAACCCAGCTGTTGGAACGTTTAGAATATGAAGTGATTCAGGGAAATGATAAGATAGAAGTTACGGAATTGATCAATGATTCCCGTAAGGTATCAGAAGGAAGTGTATTCGTCTGCATTACAGGTGCAGTATCAGATGGACATCAATATATAGAAGAGGTCGCTGCAAAAGGCGCGGCAGCAGTTATAGTGGAAAAGGAAGTAGAAGCGCCAGAAGGACTTACCGTGATCCGGGTGGAGGATACCAGATATGCACTTGCACTGATGTCGGCAGCATATTTCGGCTATCCGGCTGAGAAGCTGAAAGTTATCGGAATTACCGGAACAAAGGGAAAGACGACTACCACTTATATGGTGAAGTCTATTCTGGAAGGTGTTGGACATAAAGTAGGCCTGATTGGAACGATTGAAGCAATCATTGGAGAAAAATGTATCCCGGCGAATAATACGACACCGGAATCCTATACGATTCAGAAGTATTTTGCGGAAATGGTGGAAGAAGGATGTGACAGCGTGGTCATGGAAGTATCCTCTCAGGGGCTGATGCTGCACAGAACGGCAGGTATTCCATTTGAGATCGGAATATTTACAAATCTTGGAGAAGATCATATCGGACCGAACGAACACAAAGATTTTGAAGATTATAAGCGGTGCAAAGGATTGTTGTTCAAGCAATGTAAAATTGGAATTGCCAATGTAGATGACCAGTGGTTCGAAGATGTATTTCAGGGGGCAACCTGTGAGATTGAGACCTTTGGTTTCTCTGAGAAAGCAGATCTTCGGGCAACGGATGTAGAACACATATCAAGACCAGGATATCTGGGAGTGAACTATCATGTCAGCGGTCTGATGGATTTTGATGTGGAGATTGACATTCCAGGAGAGTTTAGCGTATATAATTCATTAACAGCAATTGCAGTGTGCAGACATTTTGATGTCCCTGTAGAAAATATCAAAGCCGCACTTAAAGTGGCAAGGGTAAAGGGAAGAATTGAGATGATCAAAGTATCCGATGACTTTACTTTGATGATTGATTATGCGCACAATGCAATGGCACTGGAAAGTCTTTTGCATACATTGAGAGATTATAACCCGGGCCGTATTGTTGCGGTATTCGGCTGTGGAGGAAACCGTTCTAAGACGCGCCGGTATGAGATGGGAGAAGTTGCCGGGAAGATGGCAGATTTTACAATCATCACATCCGATAATCCGCGGTATGAGGAACCACAGGCAATCATAGATGATATTATTATCGGTATGAAGAAGACTGATGGAGAATATATCTCAATCTGTGACAGAAAAGAAGCGATTAAGTACGCAATTGCAAATGGACGCCCGGGAGATGTCATCGTATTGGCAGGTAAGGGACATGAGACTTACCAAGAGATCAAAGGTGTGAAGTATGACATGGACGAACGTGTGTTGATCCAGGAAGTACTGGAAGAGCTTAAGGAGGAAAATGTACGCTGATATTATTATAGATATTACGCATGAAAAATTAGATAAAGTATTCCAATACCGCATCCCCTCTTCGCTGGAGGGGATGCTTGAGATTGGAACAGAAGTTGTAGTCCCATTTGGAAGAGGCAATAAAGAGACCAAAGGATATGTGATTGGGTTCTCTGAAAAAGCAGAATATGATACGTCAAAGATCAAGCAGATCCTGAAGGTGGCAGAGGGAAGTGTTGCGATTGAAGCAAAGCTGGTTGCACTGGCAGCATGGATGAAGGATTATTATGGAGGGACTATGATTCAGGCGCTGAAGACGGTCATCCCCATCAAGAAACAGGAACACGTCCGAGAAAGACGGCGAATCTGTCTTTTGCTGAATCAAGAAGACGGGAAGAAGCAGCTGGAGATTTATCTTCATAAGAATCAAAAAGCCAGGGCAAGGCTTCTTGCAGCACTTCTGGATCAGCCGGAGCAGGACTATGATCTGCTGACAAAAAAGCTGAATGTAACCAGAGCGGTGGTCAGGGCGTTAGAAGAACAAAGCGTGGCGGCGCTGGAGTCTGAGAAAGTCTTTCGTAATCCCGTTCGTTATAAAATACAGGAAAAAGAATCCGTAATAGTTAATGAAGAACAGCAGCATGCGATTGACACCTTCTGGGAAGAATACAGCCAGGGAGTTCGTAATACGTATCTGGTGTATGGTGTGACCGGAAGCGGTAAGACGGAAGTATATATGGAGATGATTGCCCGGGTTATGGAGCAGGGAAAACAGGCAATTGTATTGATTCCGGAGATTGCGCTGACTTATCAGACGGTTATGAGGTTCTACAGTAGATTCGGAGAGCGGGTGTCTATTCTGAACTCCAGGATGTCACAGGGAGAACGTTATGATCAGATGGAACGTGTGAAAGCAGGAGAAGTGGATGTCATGATCGGTCCGCGCTCCGCATTATTTACTCCGTTTCCCAATCTTGGGCTGATTGTCATAGATGAAGAACATGAGACGACCTATAAGAGTGAGCAGGTGCCACGTTATCATGCAAGAGAGACAGCTCTAAAGCGTGCCGAGATGGAAGGAGCCAGTGTAATACTTGGATCAGCAACACCATCGTTGGAATCATTTTATGCATGTAAAAGTGGTCGCTTCCGACTTCTGGAGCTGAAAAAACGTGCAGGTGCCCAAGAGCTTCCAGAGGTGTATGTGGAAGATATGCGAAAAGAGTTAAAATCAGGGAATCATTCTATCTTAAGTGAACATCTGAAAGAGCTGATAGAATCCAGATTGGAGCAGAAAGAACAGATTATGCTTTTTTTGAACCGAAGGGGATATGCGGGCTTTATTTCTTGCAGAGCCTGCGGATATGTAGTAAAATGTCCTCATTGCGATGTGTCTTTATCCGCCCATCGGAATGGAAAACTGGTGTGCCATTATTGTGGGCATGAAGAACCTCAGATTAACATATGTCCTTCTTGTGGTTCTTCTTATATTGGAGGTTTTAAAGCGGGGACTCAGCAGGTGGAAGAGATGGTGAAGAAGCAGTTTCCTAAAGCCAGAGTCTTGCGGATGGATATGGATACGACAAGAAGCAAGGACGGACACGAAAAGATTCTGGAAACATTTGCAAATGAAGAAGCAGATATTCTGATTGGTACGCAGATGATCGTTAAAGGACATGATTTTCCGAATGTCACATTGGTGGGCATTCTGGCGGCAGACATGTCTTTATATTCGAATGATTATCGGGCAGGTGAGCGGACGTTTCAGTTGCTGACACAGGCGGCAGGTCGTGCAGGGCGTGGAAAGAGTAAAGGGGAAGTCGTAATACAGACCTATAGTCCGGAACATTACAGTATTCAGATGGCAGCAAGGCAGGACTATGAAGGCTTCTACGATGCGGAAATGAATTATCGTGAATTAATGGGTTATCCCCCGGTAGAACAGTTGTTGGCAGTTCTGATGACCGGACCTCAGGAAGAGATGCTAGAACTGGCAGCGAAGTATCTGAAAGAATTTGCTCTGAGAGTAGATAAGAATCGAACATTGCAGATCATTGGTCCAGCACGGCCTTACGTGGCGAAGGTCAGTGATATCTATCGAAGGGTCCTGTATCTGAAAGGAGAAGATTATCGTTTCCTGATAGAAGTAAAAAATCTGATGGAACAGTATATTGAGATAAATAAGGGATTTCAGTCACTTCGAATTCAGTTTGACTTTAATCCTATGAATGTTTTTTAAAGGAGAGAACAATATGGCAACAAGAAAAATCAGAGAGATTGGCGATGAAGTTTTGACAAAACAATGTAAAGAAGTAACGAAGATGACGCTTAGAACAAAGATATTGATCAACGATATGCTGGATACCATGTATGAGGCGATGGGAGTAGGACTGGCAGCGCCACAGGTAGGTATCTTAAAAAGAATCGTTGTAATTGATGTGGGTGAAGGTCCGATTGTATTGATTAATCCAGAGATTCTGGAGACTTCTGGAGAACAGACCGGAGAAGAAGGATGCTTGAGCGTACCTGGGAAATCAGGTGTTGTGACCAGACCAGATCATGTGAAGGTAAAGGCGTTGAATGAAGATATGGAAGAGATTGAATTGGAGGGCGAAGGCCTTCTGGCAAGAGCATTCTGCCATGAAATTGATCATCTGAGCGGAAAGCTCTATGTGGATATGGTAGAAGGAGAACTTCATGATACCACTTATGAGGAGGAATAGCAGATGAAAGTCATATTCATGGGAACACCAGATTTTTCTGTGGGAACATTGGAGGCACTGATTGAAGCAGGACATGAAGTGGTTCTGGCAGTTACGCAGCCGGATAAACCGAAGGGACGCGGTGGGAAGATGCAGTATCCGCCTGTGAAAGAAGTGGCGCTGGAACACGATATTCCAGTGTTTCAGCCAAAGAAGATCAGAGATCCTCAGAGCATTGAGGAATTAAGAAAATATGAGGCAGATGTCATGGTAGTTATTGCTTTTGGTCAGATCCTGCCAAAGGAAATTTTGAAAATGACGCCATATGGATGTATCAATGTACATGCATCGCTGCTTCCAAAATACCGTGGGGCAGCTCCGATCCAATGGGCGGTGATCAATGGGGAAAGAGTATCAGGAGTTACCACTATGCAGATGGACGAAGGTCTGGATACCGGCGATATGATCATGAAGACAGAAGTTGTGTTGGATGAAAAAGAGACTGGCGGGAGCCTTCATGATAAGCTTGCCCTGGAAGGTGCAAAGCTGTGTGTCCACACGCTGAAGGCATTGGAGGAGAAGACAGCTGTATGGGAGAAGCAGGAAGACAGCCCGACCGAATATGCCAGAATGCTGGATAAGAAACTGGGCGATATTGACTGGACGAAGGATGCGGCATCTATTGAACGTCTGATCCGTGGACTGAATCCATGGCCAAGCGCATATACTAAGTGGAATAGTAAGATCATGAAGATCTGGGAGGCAGATGTTCTGGAAGGACAGACGGATCAGATGCCGGGAACTATTGTGAAAGTAGAAAAAGATGGTTTCTGTGTGCAGACAGGAACGGGCCTCATCAAAGTATTGTCGCTGCAGATTCCAGGGAAGAAGCGAATGGATGCAGGCGCATTTCTCAGAGGTTATCCAATGGAAGAAGGAACGGTATTGTCCTCTGGTATGTAATGAAGATATCTAAGAAAATCCTTAACAATTGTTAAAAATATATGAAAAATGGGTATTTTGCGCAATTCGTGATATAATCTAAAGAAATAATTGAAATAGCGTAAAACTGGAGGCTTTATTTATGTATTATCCAATGTATTTTGATCCAACTTATATGTTAGTGATTCTTGGCGTAATCATCTGTATGATGGCTTCTGCAAAGATGAATTCTACATTTAATAAATATTCCCGTGTGCGGAATCATTCTGGCATGACAGGAAGAGAAGCGGCAGAAGAGATCTTAAGACGTGCCGGAATCTATGATGTCAGAGTGGAACATATCTCTGGAAATCTGACGGATCATTATGATCCAAGGTCAAAAGTGCTGCGTCTGTCAGATGCGACTTATAATTCAACATCTGTTGCAGCAATGGGAGTTGCAGCACATGAGTGTGGACATGCGGTTCAGCATGAGACGGGATATGTTCCATTAAAAATCAGAGGTGCACTTGTTCCAATTGCTAATTTTGGAAGTACCATTGCATGGCCACTGATTATTATCGGACTGTTTTTTAACAGCCGTTCTTCTGCATTGTTTCTGAATCTTGGAATTCTGGCATTTTCATTGGCCGTTTTGTTCCAGATCGTGACATTGCCGGTGGAATTCAATGCATCCAACCGTGCAATTCGGGTACTCGGAAGTAGTGGAATGTTATATGAAGATGAAGTAAAGGCAACGAGAAAAGTATTGACAGCAGCAGCGCTTACTTATGTTGCAGGTGCGGCGTCTGCAATTCTTCAGCTGCTCCGTATCATATTGCTGACGGGAAACCGAAGAGATTAAGAGAGAATAATTGGATCCCGTACAGAATGCGGGAAGGAATGTGGAGGAAAAGTTATGGCAGCATCGATTGGCGGGCGCGAACTTGTGCTTGAAATACTGCTTCAGATTACGAGGGATGGGGAATACAGCCATATTGCCTTGAAGAATGTTCTTGATCAATATCAATATCTGGATAAAAAAGAGCGTGCGTTTATCACGAGAGTGGTAGATGGCACGCTTGAACACATGATAGAAATCGACTATATCATCAATCAATTTTCCAAAGTAAAAGTGAATAAAATGAAACCGGTGATTCGGACCATTATGAGAAGTGGTGTTTACCAGTTAAAGTACATGGACAGCGTGCCTGATTCAGCAGTTTGTAATGAAGCGGTAAAACTGGCAGAAAAACGCGGGTTTAAGACATTAAAAGGATTTGTCAATGGTGTGCTGCGCAATATCAGCAGAAATCTGTCAGATATTGTATATCCTTCGGAAGAGAATCTGTTTCAGTACCTTTCAATCCGTTATTCGCTTCCGGAATGGATCTTGAAACAATGGCTGTCAGTTTATGATGAAAAGACAGTTTGTGAGATGGCTGAAGAATTCTTGAAAGAAAAACCTCTGACGGTTCGCTGTAATCTGGATAAGATCTCAAAGGAAGAATTAATATGTCTGCTACAGAAAGAAGGCGTTAATGTCCAAGAGAGTCCGTCTCTTCCTTATGCACTGTATCTTTCGGGATTTGATCATCTTGCCGGACTACATAGTTTTCAGATGGGTTATTATCAGGTGCAGGATATCAGTTCCATGCAAGTGGCAGAATGGGCGTCACCACAACCAGGAGACTATGTCATTGATGTGTGTGCCGCACCTGGTGGAAAATCGATGCATATTGCAGAGTGTCTGAAAGGAACTGGTCACGTAGAAGCACGGGATCTGACCGATTATAAAGTATCTATGATTCGTGAAAATATTGTACAAAGTGGCTTGCCTAATATAGAAGCTGTGCGTCAGGATGCTCTTGAATTGGTGAGTGAAACTGTCGGAAAAGCAGATATTGTTATAGCAGATCTTCCGTGTTCGGGGTTGGGGGTTCTGGGCAAGAAACCAGATTTGAAGTATAAGATGACAGAGGAGATGACAAAAGAACTGGCAGCATTTCAGAGACAGATCTTATCCGTAGTACATCAATATGTGAAACCGGGTGGTAAACTGCTATATAGTACTTGTACGATTCACAGGGAAGAAAATGAGAGAAATGCAGAATGGTTCGCCAGAGAATATCCGGAATTTTGCCTTGTAAAGCAGAAGCAGATGCTGCCGGGAAAAGACGAAGGCGACGGATTCTATATTGCAATGTTTCAAAAGGAGAGTCATGAATAAGAAGGATATATGTTCTTATAATTATGAAGAATTAAAGATAGAAATAGAGAGCATAGGGGAAAAAGCTTTTCGCAGCAAACAGATCTATGAATGGCTGCATGTAAAGCTTGTTGATTGCTTTGACGAGATGACCAATCTGTCAAAAAAGTTAAGAGAAAAATTAGAAGAGAACTACGTGATTCCTACAGTGAATATGATTGATCATCAGATATCCAAAGTGGATCCTACAGAAAAGTTCCTTTTTGAATTGTCAGATGGTAATATGATAGAAAGTGTTCTGATGAAATATAATTATGGCAATTCCGTGTGTATTTCTTCACAGGCCGGGTGCCGTATGGGGTGTAGATTCTGTGCTTCTACGATTGGAGGACTGGAGCGGAGTCTGGCACCGTCAGAGATGCTAAGACAGATTTATCAGATTCAGAAGATGACAGGAGAACGGGTATCCAACGTGGTGGTGATGGGAACCGGTGAGCCATTAGATAACTATGATAATTTTGTGAAATTTATTCATATGCTGAGCGATGAACACGGCCTGAATATCAGCCAGCGCAATATTACAGCTTCTACTTGCGGCATTGTACCGAATATGAGGCGCCTGGCAGAAGAAGGGCTTCAGATTACTCTGGCATTATCGTTACATGGTTCCAGTCAGGAAAAAAGAAAGAGATTGATGCCAGTAGCAAATAAATATGAATTACAAGATGTATTGGAAGCATGTGACTATTATTTCCAGAAAACAGGGCGAAGAATTACTTTTGAGTATAGTCTGGTGGAAGGTGTGAATGATCAGCCGGAGGATATCCGGGAACTGACTTCTATATTAAAAAAGAGAAACTGTCACTTGAATCTGATTCCGGTGAATCCGATCAAGGAGCGGGATTATAAGAAGCCAGACAGGAAAAATGCTCTGGAATTTAAAAATAAACTTGAAAAAAACGGAATTAATGTTACTATAAGAAGGGAAAGAGGCTCAGATATTGATGGAGCCTGCGGCCAATTGCGCAGAAGGCATGCGGCAGCGGATGAAGGAGAAGCGAATGAAACTATATGCAATGACTGATGTAGGCAGAAAACGTGAAGTCAACCAGGACTACGTATATGTAACGGACAGCCCGATAGGACCGTTTCCGAATCTTCTTGCGGTAGCCGATGGAATGGGAGGCCACAAGGCAGGAGATTTTGCGTCCAAATATACGGTGAATGTGTTGATCGATGAATTGAAAAATACACCATTAGATAAGCCTGAAGAGATTCTGCGTAATGTAGTCGGTATTGCAAATCATAAGCTGATCGAGGCCGCGTCCACGGATATTAAGCTGGAAGGAATGGGAACAACACTGGTAGTAGCAACAGTTGTTGGCAATACATTATATTTTGCCAATGTGGGAGACAGCAGACTCTATTTGATCAATGATAAGATCCGGCAGATATCTAAGGATCATTCTCTTGTGGAGGAGATGGTAAGGCTGGGAGGAATTAAGGCAGAAGAAGCCAGAAATCACCCAGATAAAAATATCATCACAAGAGCCATAGGAGTAAAGGAAGATGTAGAGGCAGATATCTATGAATATCGCCTGAAAAAGGGTGATTTCATACTGATGTGCACCGATGGGTTGAGTAATATGGTAGAAGATGAAGACATGTTTGATATTGTGAAAGGTGCCAGAGATATTGTAGAAGCGGTGCAGATGTTAATCGAAAAGGCAAATAGTAATGGTGGGAGAGATAACATAGGGGTTGTTATGGCAGAGCCACTTGCGGATGAGGTGAATATATGGTAAAAGATGGTATTTTTCTTGGAAAGCGATATGAGGTGCTGAGTAAGATCGGGGCAGGTGGGATGGCCGATGTCTATAAAGGCAAAGACCAGATGTTGAATCGTTATGTGGCAATCAAGGTTTTAAAGAAAGAATATAAGGAAGATGAGAATTTTGTGCGTAAATTCCGCTCAGAGGCTCAGGCAGCAGCTGGGCTTATGCATCCGAACATCGTAAATGTATACGATGTTGGAGAAGACCGGGGGCTGTATTATATGGTCATGGAACTGGTCGAAGGAATTACGTTAAAGGAATATATTGAGAAAAAAGGAAGATTATCTCATAAAGAGGTTATCAGTATTGCTATTCAGGTATGTACAGGTATCGGAGTGGCTCATGCGGCAAATATTATTCATCGTGATATTAAGCCGCAGAATATTATTATATCAAAAGATGGGAAAGTAAAAGTAACAGATTTTGGCATTGCGAAGGCTACTACATCTAATACAGTTAGTTCTAATGCTATGGGATCTGTTCATTATACATCTCCAGAACAGGCTCGTGGAGGATTCAGTGACCAGAGAAGTGATATCTATTCTATCGGTATCACTCTTTACGAGATGGTGACTGGGCAGGTGCCGTTTGACGGAGATTCTACCGTGTCAGTAGCTATTAAGCATCTTCAGGAAGAGATTACTCCGCCTTCAGAAATTGTGCCGGATATTCCGTATAGTCTGGAACAGATCATATTAAAGTGTACACAAAAGAATAGTGAGAGAAGATATAAGAATACCAATGAGCTGATTCGGGATCTGAAGCGGTCTTTGGTAGATCCGGATGGAGATTTCGTTGTGATTCCTCCTCTTCGTAATGCTGATACAGTTATTATTACAGATGAAGATCTGGATGATATCAGAAGCTCTTATGACGAAGATGACGATTATGATGAAGATGATTACGACGAAGATGATTATGATGAGGATGACGACGATTATGACGAATATGAGGATGACGAATATGATGATGAGTACGATTCCAAGCATGGCAAAAAAGGAAAAGACTCTGATGATGTCAATCCTCGTATGCGGAAGATTACAAAGATTCTGACGATTGTTGTTGCAATCATTATTATATTTATTCTGGTATTTTCCATTGGAAAGGCCGCAGGCGTTTTTAAATTTGGACCAAGTCTTATCTCGGAAGATTCAGAAGAACAAGTAAAAGTTCCGAATGTAGTCGGTATGACAGAGGAGCAGGCAAAGAAGGCGCTGAATGAAAAAGGACTTGGCTTCAAAGTTGTTGAGCGAAAAGAATCCAAGAAGTATGAAGAAGGAACCGTATGTGAACAGAAGACGGAGGCAGGAAAGAAAGTTGCCAAGAATACAACGATTCAGGTAGTTGTAAGTTCAGGTCTTATTGGAGATGAAATAACAGTACCGGACGTAAGTGGTATGAGTGAAGATGAAGCACAGAGTGCATTGGAAAAAGAAGGATTCAAGAAGATATCCTCCGAGTTTGAGTACAGTGACAGTGTGGCAGAGGGTGATGTGATTGGAACGACACCTGCAGCGAATTCAAAAGCGACCAAGGATACTGAGATTGTCATGAAAGTAAGTAAAGGTGCTGAGAAGAAGACCGTTCCGAATGTAGTGGGACAGCAAGACGAAGATGCACAGAATGCAATTAAGAGTGCAGGTTTGAATGTTGGTACAGTAACGTATGATTATAATGACAGTGTTCCGAAAGGTCAGGTTGTATCCCAGAGTGTG
The DNA here is from genome assembly GCF_050315235.1 of Bariatricus sp. SGI.019. Classification (NCBI taxonomy): domain Bacteria; kingdom Bacillati; phylum Bacillota; class Clostridia; order Lachnospirales; family Lachnospiraceae; genus Bariatricus; species Bariatricus sp. SGI.019. Next base: position 12,998 of record NZ_JBNPOQ010000016.1, read on the forward strand.
GATGGCGGTAAGAAAGTGGCAGCAGGAACCAGTGTGGGACTTGTAGTCAGCAATGGACCGAAACCAGACGAAAGAGTAGATGTTCAGAATTTTGTGGGAAGATCAGAAAGTGATCTGACGAGTTGGGCTTCCGGCAACGGACTTTATACAAGCCGAACTGGCTCTCAGACCAGTGATACGATTCCAAAAGGTGCGATTATCTCTCAGAGTCCGTCTTCTGGAAAAGTTGATAAAGGTGGAACCATTACTTATGTGATCAGTGACGGACCATCACAGGATCAGGGCGGCTCGGAAGGTATAGAATAAGCACAGAGACTAAAAGCAGATAGGATAGAGATGCAAGGAAAGATAGTAAAAGGAATTGCCGGATTCTACTACGTACACGTAGTAGAATCCGGTGTTTATGAATGTAAAGCCAAAGGAACTTTTCGAAAGGATAAGATTAAACCGCTGGTAGGAGATAATGTTGAGATAGAAGTTCTGGATGAGAGCGAGAAGACTGGAAATATTATTGCCATACTTCCTCGCATGAATGAGCTGATTCGTCCGGCAGTTGCCAATATTGATCAGGCTCTGGTGGTGTTCGCAATTACAAAGCCGAATCCACATTTTAATCTTTTGGATCGATTTTTGGTGATGATGGAAAGTAAAGAGATTCCAGTGGTGCTGTGCTTTAACAAAGAGGACATTGCCGAGGATCCGCAGGTCAAAGAATTAAAGCAGATTTATGCGAGATGTGGATATCCGTTAATATTTACCAGTGCTTTGAAAGAAAAGAACATTGACAGCGTTCGAAAGGTTTTGAAGGGAAAGACAACAGCTATTGCAGGCCCTTCTGGTGTTGGCAAATCTTCAATTATTAATATTTTACAGCCAGAAGCCAATATGGAGACCGGAACTATCAGTAATAAGATTGAGCGCGGAAGGCATACGACAAGGCATTCGGAATTGTTCCCGATTGATGAGAATTCTTACATTATGGATACTCCTGGTTTTAGCTCGCTGTATGTCAACGATTTTGAAAAAGAAGAACTGAAATATTATTTTCCGGAGTTTGCAAAGTATGAGGGAATGTGCCGTTTTCATGGATGTGATCATGTTCATGAGCCGGGATGTGCAGTAAAAGAGGCTGTAGATGCGGGAGAAATACACAGAATACGATATCAGAATTATATAGAGATGTATGAGGAACTGAAGAGTAAGAGGAGGTATTGATATGGACTATATATTAGCTCCATCAATTTTGTCGGCAGATTTCAAGGTGTTGGGCCAGGAAATGCAGAAGACAGCAGAAAACGGTGCCAGATATCTGCACTTTGATGTAATGGATGGAATGTTTGTACCCAGTATATCTTTTGGGATGCCAGTGCTTGCATCGATTCATAATGCAACGAATCAGTTGATGGATGTGCATTTGATGGTACAGGAACCGATTCGTTATATTGAGGCTTTTCAAAAAGCGGGTGCGGATCTTGTGACGATTCATCTGGAGGCATGTGAAGATGTAGAGGCAACGATTACAACCATTCATGAATGTGGGATGAAAGTTGGCTTGTCTATTTGCCCGGAGACAGATGCAGAGATGGTTCTGCCGTATTTATCAGAAATAGATATGATATTGGTGATGAGCGTTCATCCGGGATTCGGAGGACAGAAATTTATTCCGGAATCATTAGAGAAAATACGTAAGATCCGTGCTATGATGGCAGAACGTGGATTATCCGTGGATATTCAGGTGGATGGGGGGATCTGCCTGGCAAATGTACGGGATGTATTAGATGCGGGAGCGAATATCATTGTTGCAGGGTCAGCTGTGTTTAAGGGAGATCCAGAGAAGAATACCAAAGATTTTATGGAGATACTGAATAGTTATGAGTAAGAGAATTGTAATTGTGAGTGGGGGAGAACTGAATGAGAATTTTGCTCTTTCTATTCTGAGAGAGCAGGAAGGGGAATGTATCATTGCTGTAGACAAGGGAATGGAATTTCTTTATCTACATCAGATTATGCCAAGCTATATTGTGGGAGATTTTGACAGTGTGAAGAAAGAAATCGGTGACTATTACCGGAATGAAACGAATGTACCGATTCGCGAATATAATCCAGTTAAGGATGCGTCCGATACTGAGATTGCTATCAGACTGGCGATGACTCTTGGATGCAGCGAGCTGATAATCCTTGGAGCTACAGGAGGCAGAATCGATCATCTGTGGGCGAATGTACAGAGCCTTATGATTCCGTTTAAGGCAGGGATCGATGCGAAGATTATAGACAGTCAGAATCTAATCCGCCTGATTGGAGATGGAGAGACGCATTTGAAGAAGGAAGAGGCATTCGGTCCATATTTTTCTGTATTTCCATTAGGAGAAGAGGTTTTTGGATTTAATATCGAAGGAGCCAAATATCCATTGCGTAATCATACGCTTTCGCCTTGTAATAGTCTCTGTGTCAGCAATCAGATCGCAGAAGATGTTGATGAGGTTGTAATCAGTTTCCCGGCGGGAAATGTAATCTTGATGCAGACCCGTGACAAGCGCGAGTAAAAGTGATACACTATTGTGTATTCGTGAGAATAGAGAACAAGAAGAGAGGACGAGATAGATGAAATTAGGAATCGTAGGATTACCAAACGTAGGGAAAAGTACGTTGTTCAATTCATTGACAAAAGCCGGAGCAGAATCTGCAAACTATCCATTCTGTACCATTGATCCAAATGTCGGCGTTGTAACTGTGCCTGATGAAAGATTAAATGTACTGGGAGAGATGTATCATACCAAGAAAATCATACCGGCTGCAATTGAGTTCGTTGATATTGCAGGATTAGTAAAAGGTGCTTCCAAAGGAGAGGGACTTGGGAACCAGTTCCTTGCCAATATTCGTGAAGTTGATGCGATTGTCCATGTAGTGAGATGTTTTGAAGACAGCAATATTGTTCATGTAGATGGAAGTATCAATCCATTACGTGATATTGAGACTATCAATCTGGAATTAATTTTCTCTGATCTGGAGATACTGGAACGTAGAATTGCCAAGACAACAAAGGTTGCAAGAAATGATAAAGCTGCAGCAAAGGAATTGGCATTGTTGGAGAAGATTAAGGTACACCTGGAAGAAGGAAAACTTGCGAAGACATTTGACGATGTAAGTGATGAAGAGGAAGAAGAATGGCTTGCAGGATATAATCTGTTGACATATAAACCAGTCATCTATGCTGCAAATGTTGCAGAAGATGATCTGGCAGATGACGGTGCTTCTAATGCCGGAGTAGAAGCTGTCCGTGAATATGCGAAGGAAGAACAGAGCGAAGTGTTCGTTGTGTGTGCACAGATTGAGCAGGAAATTGCTGAATTAGAAGATGATGAGAAGAAGATGTTCCTGGAAGATCTGGGATTAACGGAATCTGGCCTTGAAAAATTAATTAAAGCCAGCTATAAATTACTGGGGCTGATTAGTTACCTGACTGCAGGTGAACCAGAAGTGCGTGCATGGACGATTAAAAATGGAACCAAAGCACCTCAGGCAGCAGGAAAGATTCATTCCGATTTTGAACGAGGATTTATTCGTGCTGAAGTAGTATCCTATGATGATCTGATTGCTTGCGGCAGTCATAATGCAGCAAAAGAAAAAGGACTGATCAGACTGGAAGGAAAAGATTACGTTGTAAAAGACGGAGACATTATGTTATTCCGTTTTAACGTATAAGGAAGGAAGAATGAAAAATGCATAAAACAATAGATTTTCCGAATATTGGGATCCACTTGGAATCCGTTGGGGATCATATTACAGTATTTGGATTCGATATTGCATACTATGGCATTATTATTGGAATTGGCATTCTGGTCGGTCTGCTTATCGCAGTTGCAGAGGCAAAGCGGACAGGTCAAAAGGAAGAAGATTACTATGATCTGGCAATCTATGCAGTGATTTTTGCAATCATAGGTGCCAGAGCATATTATGTTATTTTTTCCTGGGATATGTATAAAGACGACCTGTTAAGTATATTGAATATTCGTCAGGGTGGTCTTGCAATCTATGGAGGTGTGATTGCAGCAGTTATAACGGTCTTGATTTTTGCAAGGATCAAGAAGTTATCGGCACCGCTGCTTATGGATACTGCAGGTCTTGGACTTGTGGCAGGACAGATGATCGGACGATGGGGAAACTTCTTTAACAGGGAGGCTTTTGGAGAATATACGGATAGCCTGTTAGCGATGCAGCTTCCAGTGGATGCAGTCAGAAGTTCTGATATTACGGAATTGATGAGAGAGCACATGGAGACTGTGGATGGTGTATCTTATATCCAGGTTCATCCGACTTATTTGTATGAGTCACTTTGGTGTATGATGGTTCTGATCATAATGTTGCTGTACCGAAAGCATAAAAAATTTGACGGGGAAGTATTCCTGGTGTATCTTCTGGGATATGGACTGGGAAGAGTCTGGATTGAGGGTCTGAGAACAGACCAGTTACTGCTTCCGGTAGTGGGATTACCAGTATCACAGATCCTGGCCGGAGTGATCGTGGTTGTGTCAACAATATTGATAATATATCATCGATGGAAAGTAACGAAAGAATAATAAAAAACAGCAGAAGCATTGTAATTGATTACGATGCTTCTGCTATTTTTTTACGCTAATTCAGTGAGGCAGGAGAGAGCGGCTTCGTCAGCTACGATGGTTACATCGTTGTGGAGCTGGAGGATGGAGGCTGGCACTTCCGGAGTGATTGGGCCGTAGAGTACTTTTTCGAGTATCTGGGCCTTGTCAGCGCCGCTTACGATGACCAGGATCTTTTTTGCCTGCATAATATTTTTGATTCCCATGGTGTATGCCTGGCGTGGTACTTCTTCCTCAGAAGCAAAGAAACGCTTGTTGGCTTCTATGGTACTTTCTGTCAAGTCTACGCAGTGTGTTTCGCGTTCGAAAGCAGCGCCTGGTTCATTGAAGCCGATATGACCATTGTGCCCAAGTCCCAGAAGCTGTAGATCAATACCACCGGATGTGGCAATTATATGATTGTAATCAGTACAAGCCTTCTCTGAATTGACCTCAAGTCCATTGGGAACGAAAGTGTGAGCTTTGTCAATGTTTACATGATTGAATAGATTCGTGTCCATAAAATAGCGATAGCTCTGGTCATTTTCGGGGGAGAGACCTTTATATTCGTCCAGATTGATGCTGGTTACATGAGAGAAGTCAAGGTCTCCTTTGTTATACCACTCAATTAATTGGCGATAAGTTCCTACAGGTGAAGAACCGGTGGCAAGTCCCAGTACACAGTTGGGTTTCATAATAATCTGTGCAGAAATAATATTTGCAGCTTTACGGCTCATGTCTTGATAATCTTTTGCTCTGTAAATAATCATAGTTTTTATCCCTTTCTTTGAATAGTTCATATCTTTTGTGTTCAGTATAACAATCATCCTGTACTTTTCAAGGGAAATGCGTGGAATTGAAGTTACTTTCACAAATGGAAAGAAACAACCTGAAATTGTGCAATTTCACTAATTGAGTACTACTAAAATTGGCTAAAAATCAACCCTGTTTTGAAAAGGATGAAAGAACTTTCAGAACATAGATATGTTATTGAAAATAAAAACGGAGTTGGTATACTTGGTTTCAGCAAGGCAAACAAAGGAAGGAGAACGAAGATGAAAGAGTGTATAGAACAGATAAAAGGCAAATTGATTGTATCATGTCAGGCATTACCGCATGAACCGTTACATTCTTCTTTTATTATGGGAAGAATGGCGGTTGCAGCGAAAGAAGGCGGTGCTGTGGGAATTCGCGCGAATACAAAAGAAGACATCCAAGAAATACAGACTCAGGTCGATCTTCCGATTATTGGAATTGTAAAAAGAGATTATGACGACAGTAAGGTGTACATCACTCCGACAATGAAAGAGATTGAGGAGTTAATGGAAGTGAAGCCAGAGATTATTGCGATTGATGCGACAGAGGCACTTCGACCGGGAAATGTTACATTGGATGAATTTTATTATCAGATTAGGGAGAAATATCCGGATCAGCTTCTAATGGCAGATTGTTCAACTGTGGAGGAAGCAATTCATGCAGATGAGCTTGGATTTGATTTTATCGGAACTACGATGGTCGGATATACAGAACAGAGCAAGGGAGATAGAATCGAAGCAAATGATTTTGAAATCTTAAGAAAAATTGTGGCACAGGTAAAACATCGTGTGATTGCAGAAGGTAATATCAATACTCCGGAGAAAGCAAAAAGAGTTATTGAGTTGGGAGCATTCAGTGTTGTGGTTGGTTCTATCATTACAAGACCACAATTGATTACAAAATCATTTGCTGAGGCACTGGAATAGAAAAGCGGGCTTAATATTTTTCACATAAAACAAGAATAATAAAAAGAAAAGGAGAAAGAATTATGAAAAATCTTGACAAGTACAAAGGAGTCATTCCGGCATTTTATGCATGTTATGACAAGGAAGGAAATATCAGTCCAGAAGGAGTGCAGGCTCTGACAAGATATTTCGTAGAAAAAGGGGTAAAGGGTGTATATGTTAACGGATCTTCCGGAGAATGTATTTACCAGAGCGTGGAAGATCGTAAGATTGTCCTGGAAAATGTGATGAAAGCAGCAGAAGGGAAATTGACAGTCATTGCCCATGTAGCGTGCAACAATACCAAAGACAGTATGGAGCTTGCAAGACATGCAGAGAGCCTTGGGGTAGATGCAATTGCGGCAATTCCTCCGATTTATTTCCATCTTCCTGAATATGCGATTGCACAGTACTGGAATGATATCAGTTTGGCAGCACCAAATACAGACTTTGTCATCTATAATATTCCGCAGCTTGCAGGAGTAGCACTTACGATGGGATTGTTTGCAGAGATGAGAAAGAATCCAAGAGTCATTGGTGTAAAGAATTCATCTATGCCAGTGCAGGATATTCAGATGTTCAAACAGGCAGCAGGAGAAGATTATATCGTCTTTAATGGTCCAGATGAGCAGTTTATCAGTGGACGTGTTATCGGAGCAGAGGGCGCTATCGGCGGAACATATGGTGTTATGCCAGAGTTATTCCTGAAGATGGATGAGTATGTAAAAGCAGGAGATATGGAGAAAGCAAGAGAGATTCAATATGCTGTAGATGTAATTATATATAAGATGTGCTCAGGCCATGGCAATATGTATGGCGTGATCAAGGCAATTCTTAAGATTAATGAAGGACTGGAACTTGGAGGAGTCAGAGAACCATTGTCGGCACTGATTGAGTCTGATATGGCAATCGTTGAAGAGGCTGCAAAGATGATTCGCGATGCAAAAGAAGCGTATCTCGCATAAAAAATATCAAAATCAGACACGAATGAGAATATAGGAGGAGAGAATAGAATGCAAGGTTTTACAGTAATAGATTTGGCGATCTTGATTGTGTATCTGGCAGCAGTATTGTTAGCAGGACTTCATTTCGCCAAAAGGGAGATGAAGGGAAAAGAATATTTTAAGGGAGATGGAACGGTACCGTGGTGGGTAACTTCTGTTTCTATCTTCGCAACGTTGTTAAGTCCGATATCCTTCCTGTCACTGGCAGGAAATTCATATGCAGGGACATGGATCATGTGGTTTGCTCAGCTTGGAATGCTTCTGGCAATTCCACTTACCATTAAGTTCTTCTTGCCAATTTACAGTAAACTGGACATTGATACCGCATACCATTATCTGGAATTAAGATTTGGAAGTAAAGGACTGCGTGTGTTAGGGGCTGTGATGTTCATCATTTATCAGGTAGGGCGTATGTCTATTATCATGTACCTGCCATGTATGGTACTTTCCAGTCTGACGGGCATTAATGTGAATCTGCTGATCGTAATCATGGGAATTATCGCAATCATTTATTCCTATACAGGTGGATTGAAATCTGTACTTTGGACAGACTTTATCCAGGGTTCTGTGTTATTGATCGGTGTAACTTTTTCGCTGTTCTACCTGTTAGCACATATTGATGGAGGAATTGGAACAATCTTCCATGCTTTTGCAACAGAGCATAAGTTCCTGGCAGTAGATCAGCCAATCTTCAATCCGAATATCCTAAAAGACAGTGTGTTTATTATGATTGTCGGAGCCGGATTTAATACCATGGGATCTTATGTATCAAGTCAGGATATTGTACAGCGTTTTACAACAACCACGGATACGAAGAAGTTAAATAAGATGATGCTGACAAATGGTGGATTATCTATCTTCATTGCAACTGTATTCTATCTGATTGGTACTGGATTATACGTATTCTATCAGCAGAATGCATTACCGCCGGCAGCAGCACAGGATCAGATCTTTGCATCTTACATTGCATTTGAACTTCCGGTGGGATTCACAGGACTTCTTCTGGCTGCCATCTACGCAGCAGCACAGTCCACATTGTCTACAGGACTGAACTCTGTGGCAGCAAGCTGGACGCTGGATATTCAGGCACGTTTGTCTAAGAAGGAATTGAGTTTTGAGAAACAGACCAAGATTGGTCAATATGTATCCCTGATTGTTGGTATTTTTGCGATCGTAGTATCTATGGTACTTGCAAATGGCGGCGTGAAGTCTGCATATGAATGGTTCAACGGATTTATGGGACTGGTACTTGGAATTCTGATAGGAACATTTATCCTTGGAGCATTTACAAAAGTGGCAAATACATTTGGGGCAACACTGGCATTTATTGCAGCATCTGCAGTCATGGTAGGAATAAAATATTTTGTACCGGCAGAAGATGTTACTATCTGGTCATACTCCATTATCTCAATTGCAGTATCTCTGATAGTAGGAATTCCTGCAAGTATGATCTGGAGAAAGGTGAAAGGAGATACTTCTGAGCCTGCGAAGTACACAACCATTTACACTTCAAAATAAAAGGAGAAGTTGAGATGATATACGGAAATATTCATAATATGGAAGAGTTTTCTTGTCTGGAAGAGAAGATCAAAGAATGCTTTGTATATGTAATGGAGCATGACATGGCGGTATATGAGAAAGGGAGCCATGAAATTGACGGAGAAAGTTTCTTTGTAAACGTAGTAGAATATACCACAACTACACCAGAGGAGCGTTTTTGGGAAGCACATAAAAAATATCTGGATGTACATGTGATGATCCATGGAACGGAGCAGATTGATCTGAACTTTATTCAGAATATGGAACAGAAGGAATTCGTGGAAAAGGATGATTTCCTTCCATTAGAAGGGGAAAAGAAAGCATCGGTTATCTTACAGGATGGCGATTTCCTGATCTGTTATCCAAGTGACGGACATCGTACTGCGGTTGCCGTGGATGGACCAGAGACGATTAAAAAAGCTATTTTTAAAGTATTAATATAATATTTACAAAAGGCAAATCGGAGAAGAATCCAGGATTTGCCTTTTTGTAGTAACTGCTCAGCTGTAGATTGCGCAATGAAAAAGAATATATTATAATGAAAGGACAAAAGCCAGCAAAATGATAAAAAAATATGTAAGTATAGATATCGGCGGTACTGCGATGAAATATGGGCTTATCAGTGAAGAAGGAGTTATTCTTGCCCGGAGTGAACAAAAGACAGAGGCTTATAAAGGTGGAGCGTCTATTCTTGAAAAAGCTGTCAGGATTGTGGAAGGATTTTTGAAGAGAGAAGAGATTAGCGGCATCTGTATCTCCACTGCAGGTATGGTCGATACGATTAAGGGTGAGATATTTTATTCAGCACCTCTGATTCCCAGATACGCGGGAACCAAATTTAAAGAAACTATGGAACGGAAATTCGGAATTCCCTGTGAAGTGGAAAATGATGTGAATTGTGCCGGACTTGCAGAATATATGTCTGGTGCATCAAAAGGATGCCATAGTGCACTGATGTTGACTGTCGGAACAGGGATTGGGGGCTGTATTGTATTAAATGGCGAGATTTACCATGGATTCAGTAACAGTGCCTGCGAGATTGGTTATATGCATATGGCAGGCAGTGATTTTCAAACAATGGGTGCTGCCAGCATATTGACGAGAAAAGTGGCAGAGTGGAAGAATGAATCGGAAGAAAATTGGAACGGTTATCATATTTTTGAAGAAGCAAAAAAAGGGGATGAATTGTGTAACAAAGCAATCAATGAAATGGTGGATGTATTGGGACAAGGCATCACGAATGTTTGTTATGTGATTAACCCGGAGATCGTCGTACTGGGCGGTGGAATTATGGCACAGGAAGAGTTCCTGAGAAAGAAGATTGAAGATGCCGTGAGTTGGTATTTAATTCCAAGTATTGCTGCTCACACAAAGATTGCATTTGCAAAACATAGAAATGACGCAGGTATGTTGGGGGCATTTTATCATTTTCAAAATTGTCATAGGAGATAAAGGGTGAAGATACAATGGAGTACTATGTAAAATCTGTAGTTCCAATCATAGAATCAAATTATGATAACTTTACAACTGTGGAAAAGACGATTGCAGACTTTTTCATTTATAATCGTAAGAAGGTAGATTTTTCTGCGAAAGCAATTGCAGAACGGTTATATGTCTCAGAGGCATCACTCTCCCGCTTTGCTAAGAAATGTGGCTATCGGGGCTATCGAGAGTTTGTGTATCAGTATGAAGAGACATTTGTTGAAAAGCAGGAATCCATGACGGGAAATACGAGAATGGTATTGAATGCATATCAAGAGCTTCTGAATAAGACTTACAATCTGGTGAATGAGGCTCAGATTGCCAGAATCAGCAGATATTTGAATCAGGCGGAACGAGTCTTCGTATGTGGCAAGGGAAGTTCTGGTCTTGCTGGCGGTGAGATGGAACTGCGTTTTATGAGAATCGGTGTAGACATTGATTCGATTCGGGATTCTGATTTGATGAGGATGCAGGCGGTATTTCAGGACAAACGGAGTTTGGTATTTGGAATCAGTATCAGTGGTGAAAAGGAAGATGTCTTGTATCTTTTGTATGAGGCACACAGAAGAGGGGCTAAGACGGTACTTTTGACGGCCAAGAATAAAGGGATCTTTGATGAATTTTGTGATGAGGTAGTGCTTCTTCCATCTTTGCGGCATCTGAATCATGGAAATGTAATATCACCGCAGTTCCCGATTCTGGTTATGCTTGATATTATCTATTCCTATTATGTGGAACAAGATAAATTTGAGAAAGAAATTCTTCATGATAACACTTTGCGTGCATTAGAAGAAGGAAGCAAAATGCATCAAAATATTCAATCATTATAATTTAGTGGGAGGAACAGCATGATTATCAAAAATGTAAAGGTGTATACGGAGGAAAAGACTTTTTCTGATGGGATAATCTATATCAAAGATGGGGTATTTGATAAGATTATTATCTCTGAAACATCTCCGGTGAATGTGGATTCACTGAGAAATCTGGAGGGTGATTTGGATGAAGTGATTGATGGACAGGGGGGCTATGCTATCCCGGGGTTGATCGATCTACATTTTCACGGATGTAAAGGGTACGATTTCTGTGATGGCACCAAAGAAGCAATTGCAGAAATTGCAAAGTATGAGGCTTCCATTGGAGTAACAGCTATTGCACCGGCAACGATGACGCTTTCGGTGGAAGAGCTGGAGAGAATTCTTGCAGTTGCAGCATCCTACAAAAAGGAAGCAGAAGTAAGTGGAACACAGGGCGCAGATCTGATTGGAATCAATATGGAAGGGCCATTTATCAGTCCGGCCAAAAAAGGGGCACAGGACGAGCGGAATATCATCCCATGTGATTCGGATATCTGTCAGAGATTTCTGGACGCGTCCGAAGGACTGGTGAAATTCGTCGGAATCGCGCCAGAATGCAGTGAAGAATCGGTACATTTTATTCAGCAGATGAAGGACAAAGTCCATATCTCTTTGGCACATACGAATGCTGATTACGATACTGCTATGGATGCATTTCAGGCAGGAGCAAATCACGCTGTACATCTGTACAACGCCATGCCATCATTTACTCATCGTGCTCCAGGTGTTATCGGAGCAGTGGCAGACAACAAGCATGTCAATGCAGAATTGATCTGCGATGGTGTGCATATCCATCCATCTGTTGTTCGTGCGACATTCCAGATGCTCGGCGCAGACAGAATGATTCTGATCAGCGACAGTATGCGTGCGACCGGCATGCCGGATGGACGTTATACTTTGGGTGGGTTAGAAGTTGATGTGGTCGGTAATCGGGCAACGCTCGTATCGGACGGTGCACTGGCAGGTTCCGCAACCAATCTCCTGGACTGCATGAGAACAGTAGTGAAAAAGATGGGAATTCCATTAGAGACAGCAGTTGCCTGTGCAACAATGAATCCGGCAAAAGCCTTGGGAGAATACGAAAATTATGGTTCAATTACGCCAGGGAAAAAAGGAAACGTTGTATTGCTGGATTCAGAGTTGAATCTGAAAATGGTTGTAAAGGAGGGGACGGAGGTTTTTTGATTTTCCTCCGTCCCCAATTATAGGTTGATGGTATAAATCTTGGTGGGGCGGCCGCGCATGTGACTGGATTTTTGGAAGGAGGTTGTTGCCACTCCGCAGTCTTCTAACTTTTGAAGAATCCGATTGGCGCCCCGCAGAGAGATGTGGAAGTTTTCAGCCAGATCTGTGCTGGTGATTTCGCGTCTTCCAAGCAATATTAAGAGCCGTGTAAGGCGATGGATTGTCATGGTTGACAGGGAGGATTGCTTGGCAATTTCTTGCATCCGTGGGGTGATGATTGTGCTGGTGATAGTACGGTTGTCGGCATCCAGAGGCCCAATCAGTTTCTGGTCTTCGTCCACCAGAAAGGAATCGCCTGAGATTCCGGATGAGATCAGGGCAGTCTGCGAATTGGTTATGGCTTCTTCTACGGTATTACCAATGCCATAGGAGATGTTCAGGTTAAAATCAATAGAATCATTCAGATAAATCGCAAGAAGGTTCTGTTTGAAGTCCGCAGTGATGTAAGACAGGACCGCTTTTTCTGTAAGGACCAGAGTTTTTTCACGCCGCTTTTGCAGGATAAAATCCAGGTCATTCTTATGAGCAAAATCCATCAATGCTTTTTGCAAAGAAATCTCTAAGCGCTCTGACCAGATGCAGTCTTTGGTTTCCTTTGGAGAAATGGAAATGACAGCAGGAGCATGGGCAGTTATTTTCTCGATTTTTATCTTGGCCAGCAGATGTTGCAGAACATCGCGGACATATTCATCGGTTCCTGACGCGAAGACACAAGGAATATGTAAATCTTTTAAGCGTGGAACCAGACTGCTGTAACGACAGATTACCAGATCAATCTGATCTTGTTCCCATAACTTTTGGATATGTTTTAGAGTAGAATCTTCTACAGTGTATAGTTCTTCCAGTGTAGCAACAGAAAGCCAGTGAGAAAAGTCTGGGAATGTATCCATGATGCTTTTATTATCCAGAAGACTTAGGACAGATGCCCGCGGTTCTACATTTACGAATACATCAAAAATAATCCGTTCAGGATCCAATGAACGGTTCTCAATCAACAATGTCAGAGGAATTCTGTAAAAGCTTTCATTATCTGTATCAAGAGAAAGGATTGGCTTGAGAGGTTTGTCAATAGCACGCTCTAATACAGTCTGAACGACGATTCCAGTGGTAAGAATACCATCTGCCCAGGATTCATTTTCCAGATAAATTGCTTTTAAATCCGCAAATTTTTCATACTCCACGAAGCGAAAACTGACATTTTCTGGTGGTTTCTTTAAAGTGTCTTTCATATATCTAACTAAATATCTTGAAGTAATAATAAGAATATGGTAGGTCATACCTGCACCTCCTGATTTACTTATTTATATTTTCTATTAAAGTGTTCCATAAATCAATAGGTATCTTCCAAAAATCGGAAAAAAGAATGTAATTTTATCTATATTTAACAAAATTTACAAACAATATTTGATAATAATTGATAAATTCAGAAACCTGAATTATAATCCAAATAAAAGAACAGTTCTTTAAATATTCCTAAAATGAATTGGAGGAGAAAAGAATGGGTGCGGAACGATTATTAGAAGAGGCAAAGATGTATGAACAGCAGTTGATAGAGAAGAGACGTTATCTTCATCAACACGCGGAGACAGAATTTGACCTGCATGATACCGTGGCATTCGTGAAAGCGGAATTGCAGTCTATGGGATATGAACCACAGGAATGTGGAAAAGCAGGATTGATTGTAAATGCAGGTGGAAAAAGACCAGGGAAGGTATTCCTGATCCGCGGTGACATGGATGCTTTGCCGATGGCGGAACAGGCAGAAGTGGATTTCCCTTCTGAAACGGGAAAAATGCATGCCTGTGGTCATGATATGCATACAACGATGATGCTGGGAGCAGCAAAGCTGTTAAAAGAGCATGAGGATGAGATCGAGGGAACTGTGAAGTTGATGTTCCAGCCGGCGGAAGAGATCTTTGAAGGTGCTCACGATATGATTGAAGCAGGAGTACTGAAGAATCCAGATGTAGATGCAGCGTTGATGATCCATGTAATGGCAGGACAGCCATTCACGGCAGGAACGGTTATCGTTAGTGATGGAGGAATCAGCGCACCGGGTGCGGACTATTTCAGAATACATATTCAAGGAAAAGGTTGTCATGGATCTATGCCAAATGCCGGGGTGGATTCGATTACAGTTGCAGCGCATATTATTACAGCGCTTCAGGAAATACATGCAAGAGAATTGGGACTCATTGACGAAGCGGTTCTGACGATTGGAAAGATTCAGGCAGGACAGGCAGCAAACGTCATTCCAGATACATTGGATATGGAAGGTACTATCCGAACTTATGATGAAGAGGTAAGAGCCTTCATCAAACAGAGGATGACAGAGATTTCACAGGGAATTGCTTCTTCATTCCGTGCAGAGGCAGAAGTAATCTTTGGAAAAGGATGTCCGGTACTTAAGAATGACGGTGAACTGTCAAAATGTGCAGCTCAGTATGTGACTGAATTACTGGGACAGGGAAAAGCCTTTACACAGGGACAGCTTCTGGCAATGGCAGGCGAGGGAAAGGCACAGAAAGCGGCTGGCTCAGAAGATTTTGCTTATGTAAGCCAGGAAGTGCCGTCTATCATGCTTGCGCTTGCAGCCGGAGAACCTGCAAAAGGTTACGCATATCCGCAGCATCATCCAAAAGTAAAATTCGATGAGTCTGTACTTTCACCAGGCAGCGCAGTGTATGCGTACACTGCCATGAGATGGCTGGAAGAACATAAGTAACAAGAAGTAACAAGAAGGAACAGAAGAGAGAAGGGAAGGAAAATCTATGAAAGAAATTATTAACAGCCCATTGTTGTTAGCATTGGTAGCAGGCGGTCTTATATATATCGTACTGTTCTCACTGGCTTATCTGAAGAAGGCATACGCGAGATGTCTGGAACTTGGAATTACGAAGGAGACTTTGAATAAAGTTATCAAATCAAGCCTTGTATTCTCAATTGTACCAAGTTTATCAATTGTTGTAGGATTATTTGCACTGATTCCAGTACTGGGAACCATCTGGTCCTGGTGGAGATTATCAGTTATCGGTTCTCTGTCATATGAAACACTGATTTCCAGCAGTGTTGCAAGCGCACTTGGATTTGAGACCAGTGCACAGATGCTGGAACTGGGAACCGCAAATCAATTTGGTGTCGTTATGATTCTTATGAGTATCGGTATGCTGAGCGGATTCTTTATCTTGATTCCTCTTGGAAAGAAACTTTGTATGAGCGTTTCTAAAACAGAAAACGCAAGTACATGGAAATATGTATTGAGCGGTACATTTATGTTATGTCTGTTCGCTGTTTATGTACCAGTTCTTCTGATTGGTGATACCATTCAGGCTGCAGTTATGCTTACCGGTCTTGTGATAGCAGTTGTTCTTGGAATCCTTGCTTCAAAACCGAAGCTTAGATGGCTGAATGACTTTATCATGGCATTCTCCATGATCGGTGGTATGGTTTCATCCTTGTTATGGACAAGTATTTTACAGTAAGAGGAGGTAGAGGACATGAGTAAAGATAAGAAGAAAAATAATGTTGTAATGGATCCTTTTCAGCAATGGTCACACAGTAAAGGCCGCATTGGCACGGTGATCGCTTTGATTTATATGGTGTCAGTTCCGTTTATCGTATTAGGATATTATCATGCAATTCCTTCTCTTGGAGAAGTGTTTAATCTGGCAACGATCAGTATTCTGATGATTTATATTCCGGTCGGTATCTCTGAAGCAATCAGTTATACTCCGATCCTTGGAAGTTCGGCATATCTTACTTTTATTACCGGAAATATTATGAACCTGAAGGTTCCATGTGCGATCAACGCAATTAAATTGTCAGATACTGAGCAGAATACACCAGAAGGTGATGCGATTGCATCTGTAGCAGTAGCAGTTTCCTCTATCATGACGGTTATCATTCTGGCATTTGCTGCACTGTTGAGTTCAAGAATTGGATTCGTATTTGAGATACCACAGGTTAAGACAGCTTCAAACTACATTATCCCGGCTCTTTTTGGTTCCCTGACATTAGGTTTGTTCTCTAGCAGCAGTTCTGGAGATAAAGTAGTTAAGGGTGGAACAAAAGGTGTGATCCCTGTATTGATCATTGTATCTGTACTTTCCTTACTTGTACGTATTACTTCCGGTGGATCTCTGTTTGGAGCAATTGGATTCCTGATTATTGCAATGCTCCCGATCGCAATCATTACTTCCAGAATTATGTGGAAAAAGGGAATTATCCAGGTTGTAGATAATCCGCAGAATGTGAAGAAGGATGAGAAGAAAGAGGAAGAATAGATTTGAATCATAGAAACTTGTTTTCCTGAGTAGATTGCGATATAATAGCTTATGTACACATGAATGTACAATTTTGATGAAAAGGAGAATCTGTGATATGAAATATGTATGTGAAGTTTGCGGCTGGGAGTATGACGAAGAAGCTGGATATCCAGAAGGTGGCATTGCACCGGGAACAAAATGGGAAGATGTACCGGAAGATTTTGAGTGTCCGCTTTGCTCTGTAGGAAAGGATCAGTTCGCTGAAGCTTAAAGAACAGAAGAATAGAAGGCCTGCCATACTGATATTTTCAGTGTGACAGGCCTTTTGAAACTGCCATATGATCAGAGGAACATTTTTATGAATAAAATTATCTTTTTGGGAGACAGTATTACCGATGCGCACCATAATCTGGGCGTGGATCCTCTGAGCCTGGGAGATGGCTATGTTCAGCTGATTGCTCAGAAGCTGAGGAATACGGAACCGGGCATCCAGGTGTTGAATCGAGGTCATGATGGTTTTACTCTTCAGGGAGTATTACGCTTCCTGGGAAGGGACTGTATTCTGCAGAAACCAGACGTGGTGAGTATTCTTGTCGGATGCAATGATGTCGGAGTGATGATGAATACAGGAAAAGATCTGACAGATCAAGGATTTGCTGAGAATTATGAACGATTGCTGACTGAGATACAAGAGGAGACCGGAGCCAGAATCGTCTGCATGGGTCCTTTTCTGTTCCCATATCCTTTGGAATATCAGAATTGGATTCCGGGAATTCTGCAGGCGGAACAGATTATCCGTGAAGTAGCCGGAAGACATCATCAGTTGTTTATTCCTTTGCATGAGGAGATGCAGGAAGCGGCTGAAAGGTACGGCTATGATGCGTTGACGACAGATGGGATTCACCTGACAAGAAAAGGTGCCGGGATTGTGGCTGACAGATGGATAATAGAAGTAAAATGAGACTGTTGCTGGTATTTATCTTGACAAAATCAAGGAAATCAGGTAGGATTTTAGACAAACCTGTTTTTTATATGATTCAAAGGCTTAGAAAAGAAGAAGTAGTAATCTTTACACCCATACAGAAAGTTGCCGGTTGATGAGAGGCGCATGAAGGAAGCGGTTATGAATACATCTTGGAGCTGCACACCGAAAATATCAGATACTTTTTGTGTATGCGCAATAAAGTATCAGTAGGCTGTGACGTAAGGCACACGTTACTGTGCAAGAGTTGTGAATACGCAACTTACAGAGACTGTTTATGCGAATGGCAGTGAATCAAGGTGGTACCACGGTATATATCCCGTCCTTATCTATGATAAGGGCGGTTTTTTATAATACAGGGATTTTGTCCTAATAGAACATTTCCGCAAAGTGTGGGTCTGTAACATTTATATAAGAATCATAGAATAAAAAAAGAAAAGGAGAGAAAACAATGGGAATTTATGAAGAATTGCAGGCGAGGGGACTGATTGCTCAGGTAACAGATGAAGATGATATCAGAGAGCTGGTTAACAATGGAAAGGCGACTTTTTATATAGGATTTGATCCAACTGCAGACAGTCTCCATGTGGGACACTTTATGGCACTCTGCCTGATGAAGCGTCTGCAGGATGCAGGAAATAAGCCGATTGCGCTGATTGGCGGTGGAACCGCGATGATCGGAGATCCGTCCGGTAGAACCGATATGCGTCAGATGATGACGAAAGAGACTATCCAGCATAACTGTGAATGCTTTAAAAAGCAGATGAGTCGTTTTATTGATTTTTCAGATGGAAAAGCACTGATGGTCAATAATGCAGACTGGCTTCTGGATCTGAATTATATTGATGTACTCCGTGAAGTAGGAGCACACTTCAGTGTAAACCGTATGCTGACAGCAGAGTGCTATAAGCAGAGAATGGAAAGAGGACTTAGTTTCCTGGAGTTCAATTATATGATCATGCAGAGCTATGATTTCTACGCATTATACCAAAAATATGGATGTAATCTGCAGTTTGGTGGTGATGATCAGTGGAGTAATATGCTTGGCGGAACAGAGTTGATTCGTCGTAAATTAGGAAAGAATGCATGTGCAATGACGATTACATTACTTCTCAATTCTGAAGGCAAGAAGATGGGTAAGACTCAAAGCGGTGCAGTATGGCTTGACCCGAATAAGACTTCTCCATTTGAATTCTATCAGTACTGGAGAAATGTTGCAGATGCAGATGTATTAAAGTGCATCCGTATGCTCACGTTCCTTCCATTAGAAGAGATCGACAAGATGGATTCATGGGAAGGTGTACAGTTGAATACTGCAAAAGAGATTCTTGCATATGAATTGACCAAACTGGTTCATGGAGAAGAAGAAGCACAGAAAGCACAGGAAGCGGCAAAAGCATTGTTCAGCAAAGGTGCAGCAGCAGATATGCCTACTACAGAATTGACAGAAGCAGATCTGACGGAAGGAAATATTGATATTCTTACTATGCTCGTAAAAACAGGATTAGTTTCGTCCAAATCAGAAGCGCGTCGTGCAGTACAGCAGGGCGGAGTAGCTGTGGATGGTGAAAAGATCACGGATATCTACGCATCATTTGCCGGAGAAGATCTGAATGGCGAAGGCATTGTCCTGAAGAAAGGTAAGAAGAATTTCAGAAAAGTTGTTTTAGTCTAGCATGCTGCATGTTGTCAAGTGATAAGGAATGAGAAAAATGAAAAAATATAAAATATTTCTTTTGTTACTCTGTCTGATGTTTATCCTGTCAGGTTGTAAAGCAAAAGAGAAGCAGACAGAGGAGACAACGGAAGAACCATTGAAGATAGAATCTGAAGAGGAAGAAGAAGTACCGGAGGAAGAGGAATCTGAAGAACAGGCACAGGAGCCGGAGGAACCTCAGACAAATGGAAAGCTGATCGTAATTGATCCGGGGCATTCCGGGGTGGTCGCTCAGGGAACGGAACCAGTAGGACCTGGAGCATCTGAGTATAAAGCGGCAGATTCCGGCGGAACCTGTGGTGTCAGTACCGGGATTCCCGAGTACGAACTGACACTGACATTATCTGTAAAACTAAAAGCAGAATTAGAAAACAGAGGATATACAGTCATAATGACAAGGGAGACGAATGATGTCCCAATGAGCTGTACACAGAGAGCAAATGTAGCCAATCAGAATGGTGCGGATGCATTTGTCAGAATACATGCAAATGGTTCGGAGAACAGTGGAGCACAAGGTGCCATGACGATCTGTACAACTCCTTCCAGTCCTTATGTTCCGGGGCTTTACAGTCAGTCCCGGGCATTATCTGATTGCATTATCAACCATCTTTGCGCGGCAACCGGATGCAGAAGTGAGGGAGTATGGGAAACAGATTCCATGAGTGGAAATAACTGGAGCCAGGTTCCGGCTACCATTGTGGAAGTGGGATATATGACGAACCCACAGGAAGATCAACTGATGGCAACGGAAGATTATCAGAATAAGATTGTGCTGGGCATTGCAGACGGAATTGAAGATTATTGTTTCTGATTGCCTCATGATAATGAGGTAAAAAATAAGGAGGAATATTATTATGGCATTTCAAGAAATAGCAATTGACAGTTTGGAATTCAATCCATTCCAGAAGATTTCAAAAGAATGGATGCTGATCACTGCAGGTGATGAAATCAAAAGCAATACGATGACAGCAAGCTGGGGAGGTCTGGGAATCATGTGGGGCAAAAACATTGCAACCGTGTATATCCGCCCACAGCGTTATACCAAAGAATTCGTTGACCAGAACGATACATTTACTATTTCCTTTCTTGCAGAGGAATACAGAAAAGCATTGAATGTATGTGGAAGTGTGTCTGGAAAGAATGTGGAAGATAAATGGAAAGAAGCAGGGCTTCATCCATATTATGTAGACGGTACAACAGCTGTAGAAGAAGCGGATCTCGTATTCGTCTGCAAAAAACAATATCATCAGACTATGAAACCAGAATGTTTCGACGTCACTGAAAATGATGACAAATGGTATCCAGAGAAAGATTATCATGAAATGTACATGGCAGAGATTGTAAAGGTTCTGAAGAAGGGATAGCTGATATGTTAAGAGATAAGATGCTGTGGATATTCCCAAGTGATATGTTACGGGATGAGTATCGTCAATGTGTGGATGAAGGTCGCCTGGTAGAAGAATATGCTCCCGAGATTGAAAAAATCCTTGCAATAGAGGAGGAAGATAGTCGAAACGCACAGGCAAAAAGACTGTTGCTTCAGATGGAACAGGCTCCGATAAAAGAAGATTTTGAATATCTGGAGCCAGTGTCTTATGAGGAGATTCAGCGATGTCTGAGTGAAGAAGCAAAGCAGAATTATCCGTACGATACAGATCATCTCAAAGACCATGTATTAGGTGCAGTCTATGGAAGAATTACGGCCTGTGTACTTGGAATTCCTGTGGAGGGATGGCCACGCAAGAAGATAAGGGAATATCTGGAGGCAACAGGTCAGATGCCTTTAGCATATTATATTTCCTCAACGAAGGATGATGCTGTCAGGGAAAGATTTGATCTCCGGGAAGAAGATGCAATGACGTCTTATGACCGTCAGAAAGTAGAATGGTACGATAATCTGAATGGGCAGTTTCCGAATGATGATGATATTAACTATACCGTAATTGCGCTCAAGATCCTTGAACGATATGGAAGAGACTTTACCATGGAAGATGTTGCGGAGGCATGGCTTCTTGGAATCCCTGCATTCCATGCCTGTACCGCAGAGCGTGCAGCTATCCGTAATCTAATGAATGGGGTATTACCGCCGAAGTCAGCTGTGGAATGCAATCCTTACCGGGAATGGATCGGAGCTCAGATACGGGGAGATTTCTTCGGCTATGTGAATCCCGGTCATCCATTCGAAGCAGCAGAGATGGCATACCGTGATGCATCGGTGTCCCATACGAAGAATGGTGTCTATGGAGAGATGTTCATTGCAGCCTTGATCAGTCTGTGCTTTGTTCCGGATATGACGATGATAGAGAGAATCTATACAGCATTGCAGCAGATTCCGCCCAAGAGTCGGTTAAAAGAAAGTCTGGATGAAGTGTGTCGGTGGTATGAACAGGGATGGACATTTGATACAATGGCCGAAACAGTGCATCAAAGATATCACGAAGAAGAGATGTTTGACTGGTGCCTGACCATTCCGAATGCTATGCTGGTCGTTGCATGCCTGCTCTGTTATGATAACTTTGACGATGCAGTGACCGCTGCAGTGCTGTCTGGATTTGATACGGACTGTAACGGGGCAACCGTAGGTTCCATTATGGGAGCGATTCATGGATTGAAAGGCATAGATCCGAAATGGTATGAAGCATTCGATGGGATTGCCCGTACCAGTGTGCATGGATATCATGAGATACCATTGCAAGAATTGGCAGAGCGGACAATCTCACTGATAAAAGAATAGATGAATATAGTTGGAAAAAGATAAACAGCCGGATTGCATAGAATCTCATGGAAACTATGTGTCCGGCTGTTTGGATGATCGAGTTGTCATGGCATTAGAAAGTATTTTCTGTAGAAAGCCATATAAGGATTATTGTTTCAGATATTGAATGCTGTAAGGAGGTAATTCCAGCTCTCCATTCATGGAGAGTTTTCCATGAGTCAGTAATTCGACCGCATCTCCCTGAAGATCCTGATGCCTTGCAGTATAAGGGGTATCTGCTGCATTGATCGCAACCATCACTCGTTCAGTATCTGAAGAGCGCTCAAAGATTAGCTGATGATTCTGGATCAAGACATTTCGATAAGTGCCATTGCACAGAGCGTCGCTGTTCTGGCGGGTACGAATTAATAGTTTCATAAAGTCTGTCAGTTCATTGGGCTTTGGCGCATCGAAACAAGGGCGCAGTGAATAGTCGTTATCCGGCGCTTTTTCTCCGGGTTCTCCCCATTCACTCCCATAATACAGGCATGGAATCCCCGGCATCCCCAGTAAAAGACCATAGGCCAGAGGAATGTGTTCCTTGTTCGTTAATATACTTGCAAGTCTCGTGACATCATGATTATCCACAAAAGTCATCAGATGCTTGCCACGATAGATACACCAGGGATCAGCTCCAAATTGACGATGCAGAGAATGTGCAATCTCAAAAAGGTTCATGGAGTTAAAGCTTGAGAAAATCCCCTTGTAACATTCATAGTTTGTACAGCTGTGAAGCATATCATCATTCACAATCAGATTATAGTCTCCGAATAATACTTCTCCGATCAGAGCAAAATCAGGTTTTAATTCCTGAACATAAGAACGGAGCCTGCGCATAAAATTATGATCCAAGCTGTAAGCAACATCCAGTCTCAGACCATCAATATCGAATTCATCTACCCAGAATCTGACACACTCCAGCAGATATTCTACAACAGACGGATTCTGAAGATTCAGTTTGACCAGCTCATAATGGCCTTCCCAGCCTTCATACCAGAATCCGTCATCGTAACAGCTGTTTCCGTCAAAGTTGATATGAAACCAGTCTTTGTATGGAGAATCCCATTTCTTTTCCTGTACGTCCTGAAATGCCCAGAAACCACGTCCTACGTGGTTGAATACGCCATCCAGGACAATCTTGATTCCATGTTCGTGAAGACAGTTACAGACTTCGGAAAAATCTTCATTCGTTCCAAGCCGGCAGTCGATCGTTTTGAAATCACGGGTGTCATAACCATGGTTGTCGGATTCAAAGATTGGATTCAGAAGAATAGAATCAATTCCCAGGTCGTCCAGATAATCCGTCCATTCCATTAATTTGCGGATTCTAGGAACACATTCTCCGTCATTGTGAACAGGAGCGCCACAGAAACCTATGGGATAGATTTGATAAAAAACACTATTGTAGGTCCACATTTTATACCCTCTCTTCCTTGAAATAATCATTCAGTTGTAGTATCGTAAGAGATGCCTCAAGGCAGAGACACTTACAGCAGTTATTATAGCAAAAATCGGAAGAAAAATCAAAGAAAATGGTTGACACACGTGGCACCGTATAATATAATAATTCAGTGTGAAAAAACGAGAAACAGCACGAAACCAAAGCCCCGGAGTCTTGCTGATTCTGATATAATTATTACAATGTTAATGATTCATAGGAGGTAAACCAATGAAAACTTATATGGCTAATCCAGATAAGATTGAAAGAAAATGGTATGTAGTTGACGCTGCGGATTATACATTAGGACGTTTAGCATCAGAAGTAGCTAAGGTTTTAAGAGGAAAGAATAAACCGGAATTTACACCACATGTTGATACAGGTGATTATGTAATCGTTGTAAATGCTGAGAAAGTAAAAGTAACAGGTAAGAAGCTGAATCAGAAGATTTATTACAATCACTCTGATTATGTAGGAGGAATGAAAGAGACTACATTAGCTGAGATGATGAACAAGAAACCTGAAAAAGTGATCGAACTTGCTGTAAAGGGAATGCTTCCAAAAGGACCTTTAGGAAGATCTATGATTAAGAAACTTCATGTATACGCTGGACCAGAGCATGAACAGCAGGCTCAGAAACCAGTAGAACTGAAATTTTAAGGAAAGGTTGAAAGGAGGATATTACAGTGGCTAAAGCAAAATTCTACGGAACAGGAAGAAGAAAAAAATCAATCGCAAGAGTATATTTAGTACCAGGAACAGGTAATATTACTATAAATAAAAGAGATATCGATGAGTATCTTGGACTGGAAACATTAAAAGTTGTTGTACGTCAGCCATTGGTTGCTACAGAGACATCTGACAAATTCGATGTAATCGTTAACGTAAAAGGCGGCGGATACACAGGACAGGCAGGAGCAATCCGCCATGGTATCGCAAGAGCACTTCTTCAGGCAGATCCAGATTACAGACCGGTTCTGAAGAAAGCTGGATACTTAACACGTGATCCACGTATGAAAGAACGTAAGAAATACGGTCTCAAAGCTGCACGTAGAGCACCGCAGTTCAGCAAACGTTAATCATTCGTTCGAGACTACAAATTATATACGACGCAGAACGTCACAAGACGTTTCACGACCTCTCAGGACATTTGTTCTGGGAGGTTTTTAGTTTATCAGAAGTGAGAACTGTGGTAGAATGTAATCAGGTTCATATGTAATATTATTTTCATAAGAAAGAGGATAAAAACAATGTTGGCGCCAAGGAAAGTGAAATTTGAAGCTCAGAAAAGAGAAAGGGAAAATCTGGAATTTCGTACATTTTTGAAGTGTAATGCGGATGAAAAAGAACTGGATGAGCAGTTTTTTAAATTGCATGACGAGTTGTTTGCACAATATGATTGTAATAGATGTAGAAATTGCTGCAAGATGTATCATGGAAGTATTCCGGAGGAGGATGTTGAGAAAGATGCGATGTATTTAGGAGTAACCGCTACAGATTTTGCTGAACAATATTTAGGCGGAAAAGATTCTGAGGGGAATTACAAGACAAAGCATAAACCATGTGATTTTTTGATGGAAGACGGGAGTTGTAAATTGGGAGATTGCAAGCCTGAAAGCTGCAAAAAATATCCGTATACGAATCAACCAGAACGTCTGTGGAGCTTATATAGTGTGTTGGATACTGTGTCTGTTTGTCCGGTGGCTTTTGAAATCTATGAAAGACTGAAGAAAGAATATGGGTTCAAAAAATGAAATGGTATACATTATTTAGACAACACATTTTAGACAGAGGGATTGAATATTATGAAGATGGTCATGGCGTAGATTTTAGCTATTCTGATGACGAAATTATAGCACAGGTAGATGGAGCGGATGTATATGATGTTCAAATTACGTTGGATGAGGAAGACGTAATAGATATGTACTGTTCCTGTCCATATGCAGCGGATGGAAGGAATTGCAAACACATGGCGGCGGTTTTGTTTCAGTTTGAGGAAATGCTGGCTGGAAAGGATGCTGAAATAGAAGATAACGATACAGAAGAAGAGGTTTCATTACAAAGAGAGGACTTTTTCCAAAGGTATCAAAGGGAAAAAGAAGAAGTAATAGAGCTTATTTCAAAAATACCGGAAGACAAAGTAAGAGAATTGTTGGTCGGCTTTGTTTTGGCAGATGAAGGATTAAAGCATAAATTGCAAATGCAATATGAATTTAAAATGAATAGTAAGTTAATGCTGGAACTTCGGACAGAAATAGATCACATTATATATCGACATAGCAGGGGCGGGTATGTGGATTGGTATCATGCCTCTGAATTCACATCCGAGTTAAGTTATTTTTTGAATACGAAGGTAATGCTGTTAATTGAAAAGAATTGTTTAAAACAAGCATTTGAGTTGACAAATCTGGTGTTCCATTGTATTGGAAATATTGATATGGATGATTCGGATGGAGGTTCATCTTTTGTTGCAAATTCCTGCTATGAATGTTGGAAGCAAATTATTGAAAAAAGTGATGAGATTTATAGAAATGAGATGAAATCATGGTTCGAAACGCATCAGGATGGGTACGTAATTGATATTTATGAAGAATATATGGAAGAAATCTTGTTTGAATTTTTTGCAACAGAAGAAAAGATAACAGAAGAGATTAAAAACCTGGATAATTTCATAAATAAACGTTCGGGATCCGATTGCGGAAAAATATATTCGGTTCACTACGGATACGAAAATCCGATATTAAAAAGGATAGAATATATGAAAAAATTGAACTATACTGCTGAGCAAATCGAGGAGTATAAACAAGCAAACCGCAGGTTTTTTGTGATTCGAGAATTGGAAATCTCAGAGGCAATCAAGAATAATGATTATGATACAGCTATAAAGGTGTTGTTAGAAAGCAAAGAACTTGATGCTGGTAATACCGAGCAGTTGGAAAAATATTGCGAGCAATTAATAGAAATATACGATAAATTAGGGAAAACAGAGGAATATATTGAGGAACTTATACGGTATGTTACATCTTTTTGGCAATATGATTTAACCTATGTTAAGATGTTGAAAGCATGTATTGTGAACCCGGATCAATGGAGTCAGATGGTTGATGATATCGTGATGAAAAGCCGTTATGAAGATTTTGTATGTCAGTTACTCTATGAAGAAAAACGATATGATGAGTTGATGAGTAAGATTGAAGAGAGTTCCAATAAAGTTAGTCTTCTGGATTCATATGATAAAATTTTGCGCAAAATAATGCCGGAACGAGTAATAAAAATATATTCTGCTTATTTAAAACAGGCGGCTGAAATGGCGAATGAAAGGAAAAAATATAAATATCTCATGCCATATCTTAAGAAGATATCTAAATGTGATGGAGGAAAAACTGTAGCAGAAGATATTGCGGCTACATGGAGACGAGAATACAAACGTAGAACTGCAATGATGGATGAACTTCGAAAGGCAGGTTTTTAAATTGCTTAAAAATAAAAGAATTGTTTTGCAAAATCCCCTGGTGTGGTAATATATATAAGATTGGCTACGGAGGTGTTAGATATGCCAGAAATTTCTTTGTTTTATGAGATTCGTGTTACAATGTATTATGAAGATCATAATCCACCACACTTTCACGCAGAATATAATGGAAATCAAAGATGGACTTCCATTAAATCGAATCAATTCTTTGGTTTAATATGAGAGGGGATGAATATGTTTCCAAAAGTAGTGCAGGTAATCCCATATAGGGACTATAAAGTAGATGTATATTTCGAGGATGGAAAAATAGTTTGTTATGATGCAAGTCATCTCTTAGAAAAAAAGGTTTTTGAACGATTAAAGGATATTGATTTTTTTATGAATGCATGCACAATATTAAATGATTCATTGGCTTGGGATGTCACTGGAACCAGAGATGAAAGCAAATGCTTAGATTTGGATCCGGATATGCTATATGAATTAGAAAATGTAAAGGAAAAAATTGCTTAAATATTTGTCCGAATACTTTTTCAAAAAGCCAGATACCATCGCTGATATCTGGCCATGAAGAGAAGTGCTAAGTTGTGATAAGCTGCTGTGGGTTAGTAGCAAGTATGCAGCACACATATGTTTAAACAGAACGAAGGAGAAAGCTTTCGAAAAGATCGCACAAAAACAATTGAAATAGAGAGAGGTAATCATATGGCGAAGCAAACAAGAGGAGTCTGTAAATTTTGTGGCAAAGAGTATACGAGAGGTGGAATGCTCAGGCATTTGCCGACGTGTAAGGCCCGAGAGAAAAGAATGGAACAGGAGAATGGCAAACCAAGATGTGGATGGTTTGAATTAGTAATCTCAGATAAATATGATTCTGCATACTGGTTAATTGTAGAGATAAGGGAAACAGCAACATTAAAAGACTTAGATGCATTTATTCGTGATATCTGGGTAGAATGTTGTGGACATCTTAGTGCGTTTGAGATTCAGGGAATAAGATATGAGTCTTGCCCAGATACAGATAGCTTTTGGGGATCGCCTGCAAAGAGTATGAATTATAAAATGAAAGACGTACTTATTGTTGGTGATTCAATAAATTATGAATATGATTTTGGCTCTACAACAGAATTGGTGATCCATGTGCATGATTATTATGTGGTAGCTAGAAAATCAGAAAAGATCACCTTGTTATCGCGGAATAATCCACTTCAGATTCTTTGTAGTCAATGTGGAAGTAATGTGGCACAGTGGGTGGACCCTGAAGGAGTGTATGAAGGTAATCCGTTTTGGTGTAATGAATGTCTGGACGAAGCTGATATAGGAGAAGATACCTTCTTCTTACCAGTATGTAATTCACCGCGAATGGGTGTCTGTGGGTATGAAGGAAGTAACCGTTATCCAGATCAATTTGTGCCAGATGGTAGCATGGATGAAGAAGAGAAAAACTTTGAAGATTCTGGAGATTTTGTGCCATATGAAGAGGGCAGGAAAGAAGCAACAATCATACAATGGAAAGAATTATATGAAACGGCAACGAGAATTCAAAAACTAGAACCCTGGAAAAAATTCTGGGATATGGATATCATTGGAATCAGAAATGGTGCTGAAGAAGATACTACATTTTTCAGCATCCTTGGCCGTGGTGGTGATTGTTATGGAATTGTGGTGTATGAAGGGTATGAAGGACTCAATGATTTTATGATGCTTACGATGCAGGAACAGTTGAACCTTCCGGTTGATTATGTGATGTTTTCGCAGAGAAATCTGACGTGCTATTGGGGGAACAGAGATGAGCTGTCGAATGAGCAGAGAAAGATTATAAAAGAACTGGGGTATAAATATAGAGGGAAAAATCAGTGGCTGTATTTTCTGTCTTTTGAACCTGGATATTTCCCATATAATTTCAATCAGGATGAAGTGCTTCGAATGACAGAATATCTGCAAGATCTGGAAGTTGCTTTAGAACAATATGAAAAACAGAAGATGTCTGTAGATTTTGAAAAAGGTAATATGCTTTCTTTGGAGTTTGAAGCGGATAAAAAGACTTGGGAGCTTAGTGCAAAACCTCTTCCGTTTGTGTCATTCCAATTTCGGAATCTGATCATAACAGATGAAGAGCTGCTTGCTGATTTATCCCGGGCACCAAAGTGTAAGATGATATTAGAGATAGATGTTTCTATACCAGGATTTCGAATCAATGATGTAGAATATGGCCGACCGGCGAATCCAGCGATGTACATGATTGCAGATGCCTCGTCGGGAATGATGCTAAGATGTGAACTACAGGAACCGAAAGAAGATGCGGTTGCGTCTATAGCAGAAGAAATCGTTGGATTTATTTTACAATGCGGTGCGCCTGATGAAATTCGGGTATCCAACATATTGGTAGAGGCCGGTCTTGAACAGATTTGTGATGTATGTGGAATTAAACTTCGCAGAGTTAAGCGGTTAAAGGCATTAGATGAATTCAAAAAAGGGATGAAAGATTTTCTGTAGTGTATGGATAATAAATTAGTTGGAGATTTCTATATATTAAAAAGAAAAATTGTGTTAAAATCTATTTAAGCGGAAATATAGTATCAGGTAATTGATATTACGGCTCAAATCTAAGATTCTCATAATTGAGAAGGAAATTAAAGGAGGGAAATGATATGCCACATATCAACGTAAAATTATATGCCGGAAAAAGTGAAGAGATGAAGGAAAAGCTTGCAAAGGCAGTAAGAAAAGCTCTGGCTGAGGAGTCCGGAGTCTGGAAAGAAAGCGATATCTCGGTATCTATGGAAGAATATTCACCAGAAGAGTTTGAAGCAGCAACAAAAGCAAGTTTTCAGAAAGAACAACTTGTATTTGATTCAGACTATATTAATTTTAAATAATAGCACAGCCTCCCGGTGATTATCTGGGAGGCTGTTTTAGAATATGTTTATAGATTATTTTAAGAAAATATGGATTAATTTGTTGTTGAGTTTTTTATATGGCTGATATCGCATCGGAAGATCCAGCCATGTTTTTTTGTCTATGATACTCTTGTAATGGGAGAAGGTATCAAAACCGTCTTTGCCATGATAAGAGCCCATGCCGCTTTCTCCAAATCCGCCGAATCCCATTTCGCTGGTAGCCAGGTGGATGATGGTATCATTGATACAGCCTCCACCGAATCCACAGCGGGAAGTGATTTTTTTCGCTACGTACGAATTATTTGTGAAAATGTATAATGCCAATGGATGTGGCATTGCATTGATGTTACGGATGGCTTCATCTAGAGAATCATAGGTCAGAATCGGCATGATCGGACCGAAGATCTCTTCCTGCATTACGACATCGCCAAAGGTGACATTGTCCATTACTGTAGGCTCAATACGTAAAGTGGCACGGTCAAAGTTCCCGCCGTGTACAATCTTGGCAGAATCCATAAGTCCAAGAATCCGGTCGAAATGCTTTTCGTTGATAATCTTTCCATAATTTTCTCTGTTTAATGGCTGTTTACCGAACTGCTTTTGAATCTGTTTCTTGATTTCTTTGACCAGACGGTCTTTGACCGAGCGTTCGCAGTAAATATAATCAGGAGCAACACAAGTCTGGCCGCAATTCAGATATTTACCGAAGACAATTCTCTTTGCTGCAAGCTTCAGGTTGGCATCTTTATCTACGATACAAGGACTTTTGCCGCCTAACTCCAGAGTGACCGGCGTTAGATGAGCAGAAGCCTGCCGCATGACTTCTTTACCGACTGCCTGGCTTCCGGTAAAGAAGATATAGTCGAAATGTTCGCTTAACAGGCAGGTATTCTCAGCCCGCCCGCCCGTTACGACAGCAACATATTTTGAATCAAAACATTCCTGGATCATTGCCTGGATGATTTCACTGGTGTGAGGAGAATAAGCACTTGGTTTCAGTACTGCAGTGTTACCGGCAGCGATAGCATCGACCAGTGGATCGATAGTCAAAAGGAATGGATAGTTCCATGGGCTCATGATCAGAACTACGCCATAGGGAGATGGCTTTTTATAGCTCCTGGAGTGGAACTGAGCGAGAGGAGTATGCACCGCCTTTTCTCTGGCAAATGAATGAATATGCTTCAGCATATAGCTGATTTCGCTTAACACAAGTCCGGTTTCGCACATATAGCTTTCAAATGCACTTTTTCCAAGATCTTTTTTGATTGCTTCGTTGATGTCTGCTTCGTGTTTTAGAATACAGGCCTTTAATTTTTTCAATGCCAGGATGCGGGCGTCAATACTGAGAGTTGCGCCGGTATAATAATAGGTGCGTTGCTCCTGGACGATTTTTTTAATCTCAGTTTCTGTCATGATCAGCTTCCTCCTCTATATCTTCTTCCATCAAGAGATAATAAAAATCCTCTAATTCTTCTGCATTCATTAATACTGGAACCGGATAAAGAGGATTTGCTTCTTTGTCAGCGTAATGTGCCAGTTTTGGAATGTCCTCCTCCTGGATTTCTTTTACTGTATCTCCGATGTGAAAGCGCTTCTTCATATCTTTGATGGCATCAATAAATGCTTTTGCTGCTTCATCGTATGGAGTTCCTTCTTCTACGATTCCGGCTTCCAGAGCCAGACGGTATAATTTTTTATGAATGCTGGTGCCATAAGCTTCTAATACAAATGGCAGCAGGATTGCATTTGCAAGTCCGTGCGGAACATTATATTCTCCGCCAAGAGAATGTGCGACTGCATGGACATATCCAACATAAGATTTGGTAAATGCACATCCGGCATAGAATGAAGCGTGGAGCATATTCCTTCGTGCATCCACATTTTTACCATCATTATACACGATATCGATATTTTCGAAAATTAATTTTACAGCTAAAAGAGCATCTTTTCGAGTGCCAGGCGTAGTAGAATTGCCGATATATGCTTCCACAGCATGGGTCAGAGCATCCATACCGGTTGTCGCAGTAATGAATGGTGGAAGACTTAACGTAACTTTTGGGTCTAATACTGCATAACGCGGGATTAGTGGAAAATCATTGATTGCATACTTGTGCCGGGTCTCTGCATCTGTGATAACAGCAGCCAGGGTGGTCTCGCTTCCAGTTCCGGCAGTTGTAGGAATGGCAATTAGAAGAGGAAGTTTCTTATGTACTTTCAGGATTCCCTTCATTTTTGCCAGAGACTGCTTCGGTTTTGCAATTCTGGCTCCGACTGCTTTGGCACAGTCCATACTGGAACCGCCCCCGAATCCGATCAGCGCATTACAGCCGTTGGTCTGATACAATTCCAGAGCTTCTGCAACATTGTCAGTCGTTGGATTGGCAACCGTCTTGTCATATATGGTGTAGGCAATGTCATTTTCGAACAGTGCGTTTTCCAGACGCTTCGTCAGGCCGAGCTTCATAATGCCGGCATCCGTAATAATAAGCACATGGTCACATTTTTTCTTCTTAATAAAATCCGGCAACGCTTTCACACTTCCCACAATCTTTGGTTTGCGATATGGAAGAAATGGCAGTGCAATCTTAAAGGCAGTCTGAAACGTTCTACAATATAGTTTTTTAAGTTTATTCATAATCGTATCCTTTCTGCTGTTGTTCTAATTCTTCACATAGCTTGTCTAGATTATTCGCAATCTGGAATAAGACACGGTAAAAAACCTCCCGGTCTTCATCGCTAAGACCTTTGCCTCCCATCAGTGTTGCGTGAAGAATTAAATCAGTTACTTTCGATGCATATTCATTTCCTTCTTCCGTTAACACCGCTTTGGTTCGATATTTTTTCCCCGTGCCAGATTGGTCATACTCAATAAAATGATGACGCTCAAGATCCGCTAATATCCGGGAAATCCCCGCCTTGTCTTCCCGGCAGAGACTGCACAGTTCTGTAGCAGTAAGACCCTCCGGATTCTGATGCAGATAATAGATACACATGGCATGTGTTCCTTTCAATCCAAGAGAATTCATACGAGCCTTCTTAATCTTCTGGATATCCTTGTATATCTGCGAGGTACCAAGCGTAAGCATTTCAAATCTTTCAAGCATTGAGAATCATCTCCTTAATATAGAAGTTGACAAATCAACAAGTAACATAATGAATATAGCATCAGAAAGTTGATTAGTCAACAGGTGGGAACGGGGGTTTTTTCATTTTCCCCCGTCCCCACCTAGACAAAAACCTGGTCAAAGGATAGAATAGAGGATAAATGAATTGACAAGGAAGTGGAGAATGCTATGGGAGAGCAACTGACGCAAAGTGACGTACAGAAGATTAAGGAAGAGATTGAATATCGGAAGCTGGTGGTTCGCAAGAGGGAGCTGGAAGCGGTGAAGGAAGCAAGGGCTCAGGGGGATTTGAGTGAGAATTTTGAATATAAGGCAGCGAAACAGGATAAGAATCGGAATGAGAGCCGTATCCGTTATCTGGAGAAGATGTTGAAGAATGCAAGGATTATATCGGATGTTTCGAGGGATGATGAGATAGGGATTAACAATACGGTGGATGTCTATTTTGAAGAGGATGACGAGACGGAGACTTACCGGCTTGTGACCAGCGTGCGTGGTAATTCACTTCAGGGATTGATCAGTATTGAATCCCCGCTTGGGAAAGCAATAAAGGGACATAAGGTCGGCGATCGGGTCAAGGTTAAGACCAACGGTGAGGATGGATACTATGTGATTATCAAGAAGATCGATAAGACGACGGATGATTCTTGCGATACTTTAAGAAAATACTAATGATTAAATTAGAGAGGAGACATCCAGATGAACTGTAAAAAAGAAGATATGTTGTTATATGCTATTACAGATCGTAGCTGGCTTGATGGGAAGACATTATACAGCCAGGTCGAACAGGCGCTGGAAGGCGGCGTTACTTTTCTGCAATTAAGGGAAAAGGAGTTGGATGAAGAGCATTTTCTGGAAGAAGCCAGAGAAATAAAAGAATTATGCAGGAGATATCATGTTCCATTCGTCATCAATGACAATGTGGATATTGCAGCTGCTGTGGATGCAGATGGGGTCCATGTGGGGCAGAGTGATATGGAGGCTGGAAATGTCCGTGAAAAACTTGGCCCTGATAAGATCATCGGAGTGACAGCCAAGACGGTGGAACAGGCGTTGCTTGCTGAGAAGAGAGGAGCCGATTACCTGGGAGTGGGTGCGGTGTTTCACACGGATTCGAAGGCAGATGCCAAGGGAATCAGCCATAAAACATTAAAAGCAATCTGTGACGCCGTAAAGATACCGGTGGTGGCAATTGGAGGAATCAGTAAGGACAATGTATTACAGCTTGCTGGAAATGGAGCAAGTGGAATCGCAGTCATTAGCGCCATATTTGCACAGAAGGATATAAAAAACGCAACAATAGAATTAAAAAAGTTAACCAAAGAAATGGTGGAATCATGTTAAAAGGAATCATTTTTGATGTGGATGGAACACTCCTGGATTCAATGGAGATCTGGCAGGATGTAGGCGTGCGTTATCTTGAGAAGCAAGGAGTGAAACCAGAACCAGGACTGAGCGAGATATTGTTTCCCCTTGGAATTGAAGAAGGCGCAGTATATTTAAAAGAGCATTATCATTTAGAGCAAAGCGTAGATCAGATGATTGCAGGAGTGCTGGATACAGTGCGAGATTTTTATTATAATGAAGTTCAGTTAAAGCCCGGTGTGACAGACTATCTGGCGAGCCTGTACCAGAAGGGCATATCGATGGTCGTGGCAACATCCAGTGAAAGAGAACTGGTGGAGGCAGCATTCAGGCGACTGAATATAACGAATTACATTGAGAAAATATTTACCTGTTCGGAAGTCGGAGCAGGAAAGAATCGTCCCGTTATCTATCAGAAGGCCAGTGAATATCTGGAGGCAGGACCCGAGGAGATCTGTGTATTTGAGGATGTGCTTCACGCACTTGAGACGGCAAAAAGAGCAGGCTTTCACACGGTAGGCGTGTATGACAGATTTAGTGCGGATGATAATGAAAAGATCCAAGAGACGGCAGAGCTTTATCTGGAAGATATGACGGAAGTTGACAGATTCTGGAAATATGCATCTGGGATATGAATAAAAAGATGGAAATGAATTTCAGATGCTTACTTCAGCGGCAAATTGGGGGCACCACCTTATGTCGCTATAAAAAATTAATGCTATCAAAAGAAGAAAGGAAGAATGAGAGATGAGAACAGCATTAACAATCGCTGGCAGTGATTCCAGCGGAGGCGCCGGTATTCAGGCGGATATTAAGACAATGATCAGTAACGGCGTATACGCTATGAGCGCAATTACAGCTTTAACAGCGCAGAATACAACTGGCGTGACCGGAATTATGGAGGTGACTCCTGAATTTTTAGCAGAGCAGTTAGATAATATATTTACCGATATCTATCCCAATGCAGTGAAGATCGGCATGGTATCAGCGAGTCCATTGATTACGACGATTGCTGACAAATTAAAAGAATATAAGGCTGAGAATATAGTGGTGGATCCGGTCATGGTCGCGACCAGTGGCGCAAAACTAATTAGTGATGATGCAATTGCTACATTAAAAGAATGTTTGCTGCCGATGGCGTGCGTTCTGACTCCGAATATCCCGGAAGCAGAGGTTCTGTCCGGTATGTCCGTGAAATCAGAAGAAGATATGATTGAGGCAGCCAAAGTGATCAGTGAGACTTATCATTGTGCAGTGTTGTGTAAAGGCGGTCATCAGCTGAATGATGCTAATGACCTGTTATATCGCGACGGCGCTTATAAATGGTTCTATGGCAAACGAATTGACAATCCGAATACCCATGGTACCGGATGTACACTTTCCAGTGCAATTGCTTCGAACCTTGCAAAAGGATTCGATCTGGATACTTCGGTGGAACGTGCCAAAGCATATATTTCCGGGGCACTTGGCGCAATGCTTGACCTTGGCAAAGGCAGCGGTCCAATGAACCACGCATTTAATCTGACCGGAGAATATGCAAAAACTGCGGAGGAGGTACGAT
The DNA here is from genome assembly GCF_050315235.1 of Bariatricus sp. SGI.019. Taxonomy (NCBI): domain Bacteria; kingdom Bacillati; phylum Bacillota; class Clostridia; order Lachnospirales; family Lachnospiraceae; genus Bariatricus; species Bariatricus sp. SGI.019. The sequence continues at coordinate 49,054 of NZ_JBNPOQ010000016.1, forward strand.
AGTATGGAAGAAAAACGTACTTCTATCTTTGAAAATGGGATGATCTGGTTTGGTGCAGGTGTTTCCATTGCAGAGATTCTGACAGGTACTTATCTGGCGCCGCTTGGATTTGGACGAGGTCTGGCGGCGATTATCGTCGGACATATCATCGGATGTCTCATGTTATTCCTGGCCGGAGTAATCGGCGGAAAAGCCAGAAAGAGTGCTATGGAAACAGTGAAAATGAGCTTTGGACAGAAAGGAAGTCTTTTGTTCTCTGTGTTAAATGTGCTTCAGCTTGTGGGATGGACCGCAATTATGATATATGATGGAGCCCTGGCGGCAGACGGGATTATGAGTACCGGCAGATGGATCTGGTGTCTGATTATCGGAGCATTGATTGTGCTCTGGATCATGATTGGAATTACCAATCTTGGCAAGGTAAATGTGATTGCCATGACAGCATTATTTATCCTGACACTGATCTTATGCAAAGTTATCTTCTTTGACAGCGGTGCTGTAGGCATGGCGGCAGATGAAAGTATGACATTCGGAGCTGCTGTAGAATTGTCGGTAGCAATGCCGTTATCCTGGCTTCCGTTGATCAGTGATTATACCAGAGAAGCGAAAGAACCAGTCAAAGCAACAGCAGCCAGTGCCATTGTGTATGGAATTGTGAGTTGTTGGATGTATGTCATTGGAATGGGTGCGGCAATCTATACCGGAGAATATGACATTGCACAGATTATGCTGAAGGCAGGACTTGGCGCAGCAGGACTTCTGATCATTATCTTTTCCACAGTTACTACAACATTTCTGGATGCGTATTCTGCCGGAATTTCCAGTGAGTCCATTGTATCAAAATGGAATGGAAAGCATGTGGCAGTTGCAGTGACGGTTATCGGAACGGCTGCAGCAATCGTATATCCGATGGATAATATTACTGATTTCTTGTATCTGATTGGTTCTGTATTTGCACCGATGATTGCCATTCAGATTGCAGATTTCTTTATTTTGAGGAAAGATCATAGCGTGAGCATGGTAAATGTACCGAATATGGCAGTGTGGGTCATTGGTTTTCTTGCATATCGAGTTCTCATGAATGTTGATATGATAGTGGGAAATACACTGCCGGATATGATCATTACGATCATCCTTTGCCTGATTGTAAACAAGATTATAAATTCTGTTTCTAAATCATAGATTTTTATTGCCCGACCATGATATTTGTAGAACATGATGAGGTATTTCAGGAGAAGACTGCAACAAAGATAATCAAGTTGTGAGAGATGGTATGTAGAGATGGAGAATCAGAACACATTTGAAAAAATCTATGATATTGTCCGTCAGATTCCCAGGGGAACAGTGGCTTCTTACGGACAGATCGCGGAATTGGCAGGAAATCGCCGCTGGTCCCGAGTAGTGGGATATGCTTTATACGCGGTCCCTTTCGAGAGCGATATACCCTGTCACCGCGTTGTGACAAAGGAAGGGAGAACTTCCAGGGCATTTGGAGGAACCGATGGAAGCCTCCAAAAAGAGCTCCTGGAGGCTGAAGGGGTAGAATTCATTGATGGGCATGTGGATATGAAGAACTATCAGTGGACAAAGAGAAGAGTTTGAAGGGTGATGAACAAGAAGTTACAGTAGCGATCGCAAGGTTTGGCTTGACAAAAAAGGAAGAAATAGTAAGAATAAACTTATAATTCACAGGAAGAGAGGTTCATGTATGGGGCAGGAGATGATTAGACTTTATACCCGGCAGAATGATAAGACGTTATATCAATTGGAAAGGGATGGAAGAATCATTAATCAAAGAGTGTATGTAGAGATGCATTTTGGGGATATCGCACCACTTTTTATGGAGAGTTATGACTGGTTTACGAAAGAAGCGGCAAAAAGAGTGCCCAAGCCGGATGATGTACAGGCACCAATCTGGTGCTCTATCAGTGAAGAGAACTGTCTGAGACCGATTCCTGGAACGGTGGTTTATGTTCTGGAGGTCCCTAAAGAGCAGGTAATGTATTTTGACGATGTGAAATGGGATTATGTGCTGAATCGTATCTATCTTCCGAAGGATGAGGAAGATGCGGCTGCTTATAAGCAGCATCTGAAAGATCTTGGAGTTGCGAATGGGTTTGAGTTCATTGAAGGCAGATATAAAGGAATGTATCCGGAAGAAGAACAGCGGATAAGAGAAAGTTGGAAGAGATGTTTTGAGATTGATAATTGGACTATTTTTAACGTGTGTGGCAATCTCTGGGAGATTCGAAAAGAATGGGTAAAAAAGATTGTCAGGCCAGGAGAAACAATCGCAGATTAGTGGGCTAATCTGCGATTGCTGTATCTATACACATGTTCCGGTAATATAATATTGTAATCGGTTAGATGTGCCATAAAATCCCTCAGATGCAAGTTGGAAATTGTATTGGTAAAAGTAGTCAACTGTGAGGAAGATAAAGCTATCGTTAGTAAAATACAAAAAAGAATCAGTAAAATAGATTCAAAAAGTGTGTTTACATTTTGCAGGATGTTAGTGCATCCTTTCAAATAAGAATAAATTAATCCGTGGAACAAATAAACTGCCATGGTGCGTGTGCCAATATAAGAATATTGATTTTTCTTTTCAGATATTAAAAGTGCAATTGCAAAAGTCATTCCAAATCCAATTGCGTAACAAATCATTCGACAGAGAATTCCTTCCAGGGAACCCTGTCCAAGATAATTGTAATTGTATCTTCCGTAAAAAATCTTTGGTGACAGATTCTTGTGCAATGGTTCTAATATTAGAAAAGAGGTAAAAGCAATAATACCAGTCAATGCCAGAAACTGGTTCTTACGGTTACGAAGTCTTGTTAGAATATCGCGGTCGAATAAAGTCCCAGCCAGGAAAAAAGGAAAGAAAACCAGAACTCTTGGAATGCTTAAAAAATTATCTGGAATGCTGGAACATCCGATAAGAAGCCCGGCTGTAACAGAAAGCATCATGTAGTGTGGAAGTTTCTTAACATAAGGAGTGAGCAGGCGCCAGATAAAGAGAGCCAGAATATACCACAAAGAGAATTTTGGGTACATTAGATAAAGTCTGGTTGATTTATGGATAATTATAATATACAAAAGATAATAAATTAGTTCATATACAATGTAAGGAATTACCAGTTTGCGAAATAGCGTTTTAAAAGAGAGTTCTCTTTTGGAAAAGTATCCTGATATAAAGATAAAAGCTGGCATGTGAAAGGATACAATCAGCCATTTTAATGTATATAAAAATGAGTTATATTCATAGCTTTGTTCAATAAAATGTCCGATAACGACTAATACAATTAAAAAAACTTTATAATTATCGAACAGATAATCTCGTTGTTTTGTTGTTTTCATATTTAGTCCCCTGTCCATGAATTTTTAAAATGTCGTTTTTAACTTCATACATTTTAACTCAGGCAAAAGCAGGGAACAAGAAGTAAAGTATATAAAAAAATTCAAAAAATATTTACAAATTTGTTACATTTTATTAAGCAGATCAGAATTTTACTCTGGTAAAGGAAGTATTGTAGCTGCCAGATTGGATAATTCAGAATCATCATTTCCTGCATTTAGTAAGGAATTCATATTAATTGGAACATTTAAGACGGTTTCTGTACCATAATCAGGCGATGCACTATATTTTTCCATTGCCTGTACAAGACCCAAAGAAGCTTCGTCAATGGAATAATAGGTTCCTTGTTCGAATTCCTGAAAAGCGTTGAGCAGACTATTGTTGGGAATTACGGTAACATCTACTGTGTAGCTATAGATTCCGGATTCTTTTTGAGGAATGCCTACGGTGTATTGACATTGCTTCATAATTCCTTTTAAAGCTTCCTGATATCTGGACACATATGCAAAACTTAAGTCTGAAGGAGAATCAAAAACATCTGATTCATACCATGCGAGAGCTTCTTCTTCAGTACGGCCAGTATGTTTGGCAAATTGTACAACATCACCTTTAAAAGATGCGTCAAGGTAAGCAGTAAGAAAATCCTGCGCATCAAATAATTCACAGACAATGTTGTATGGTTCCATATATACATAGAGCGCCTGAGACAAAAATGTAAACATACTGTCTTCATCAATGGAATATCCGTCAGCATTTTGGGTCAGCTTTACGGTGGATATAATCTCATCATTATAAACTGGAGAATCAGCAAGTATCTTACAGTCCTCTTTTAATACAGAAGAAACTGCCTCTGTAAGACTGGAACTTTCCAGAGAAGAGGTCAGCTCAGTATTTTTGGAACTTAATGTTTCTCCAATATTGACAGGGGTATAAGTAATCTGGACAGAATAGCTTCCGTCATCATTTTCTTTGGCTTTGGCCACTTCAAACTGGATTGTCTGAAAAGAGGATTGCAGGAATTCGAGATAAGGTTCTTTTAACTCTTCAGGGAACTGCAATACATAGGTTTCGTTACTTTTTGCAATCCCATCATCCAGAAGGGAAGCAAAACTTTCGGGGGCAGAATTTTTCATAGTAGTGATCTGTTCGCCAACATATTGATCAGCTGTATCTTTACTTTTACATCCTGAAAGCAGTATTGCCAATAGAATGCAAAAAAGAATAGATAATTTTGAATTTCTCATAAAAATATTCCTTCCTTTTAGAATTGTCTGATTATAGACATTGTATCATTATAATTTAAGCGCTTCAATAGAAGGGCTAAGAAGTTTGAAATATGACTGGAAAAAAGGTCGTATATTATATATAATAGAATAACAGTTCAAAACCAACGAAAAAGGAGATGTATTCATGGAAATGTTATCAATCGAGAAAGAATTACAGGGAAATTCTTATCCTGGACGTGGAATTATCATTGGAAGAAGTGCAGACGGAACTAAGGCTGTGACTGCTTATTTTATTATGGGAAGAAGTGAGAATAGCCGTAACCGTATTTTTGTTGAAGAAGGAGAGGGAATCCGCACACAAGCGTTTGATCCGTCAAAACTTACCGATCCAAGTCTGATTATCTATGCACCTGTTCGTGTGCTTGGCAATAAGACGATCGTAACGAATGGAGATCAGACGGATACGATCTATGAAGGTATGGATAAGCAGATGACATTTGAGCAGTCATTGAGAAGCCGTGAGTTTGAACCGGACGGACCGAATTACACACCAAGAATTTCAGGTATCATGCATATTGAAAAGGGTAACTATAATTATGCGATGTCCATTTTAAAGAGTAATAATGGTAATCCAGACAGCTGTAATCGTTATACATTTGCATATGAGAATCCAGCAGCAGGAGAAGGTCATTTCATCCATACATACAAGTGCGATGGCAACCCATTGCCAAGTTTTGAAGGAGAACCGAAGCTGATTGCAATTCCAGATGATATGAATGCATTTACAGAGATGTTGTGGAACAGCTTAAATGAAGATAATAAAGTTTCCCTTTTTGTGCGTTATATTGATATCGCAACAGGAACTTACGAGACAAAGATTGTAAATAAGAACCAGTAAGGAGGATAACATGAAAGAATTAGAGTTAAAGTATGGCTGTAATCCGAATCAGAAGCCGTCAAAGATTTATATGGCAGATGGAAGTGACCTTCCAATTCAGGTGTTGAACGGGCGCCCGGGTTATATTAATTTTTTAGATGCATTCAACGGCTGGCAATTGGTCAGTGAATTGAAAAAAGCGACTGGACTTCCGGCAGCAACGTCTTTTAAGCACGTATCACCAGCAGGGGCGGCGGTTGGACTTCCTCTTTCAGATACATTGGCAAAAATTTACTGGGTAGATGATCTCGGAGAATTATCTCCTCTGGCATCTGCATATGCAAGGGCAAGAGGTGCAGACCGTATGTCTTCATTTGGCGATTTTATTTCTCTGTCAGATGTCTGTGATGTAGATACTGCAAGACTGATTAAAAGAGAAGTGTCTGATGGTGTGATCGCGCCTGGTTATGAACCGGAAGCATTGGAGATCCTGAAGCAGAAAAAGAATGGAAATTACAATGTGATTCAGATCGATCCAGATTATGAACCGGAACCGTTGGAACACAAAGATGTATTTGGAATTACATTTGAGCAGGGAAGAAATGAACTGAAGATTGATGATGCATTTCTCGCAAATATCGTAACAGAGAATAAAGAGCTGACTGAGCAGGCTAAGATTGATCTGGCGATTTCTATGATTACATTGAAATATACACAGTCTAATTCTGTATGTTATGTAAAAGACGGACAGGCGATCGGTATCGGAGCAGGACAGCAATCCAGAATTCATTGTACTCGTCTGGCAGGCCAGAAAGCAGATAACTGGTGGCTAAGACAGTCTCCACAGGTTATGAATCTTCCATTTGTTGATTCTATCAGACGTGCTGACAGAGATAACGCTATTGATCTGTATATCGGAGAAGATTATATGGATGTACTTGCAGATGATGCATGGCCGAATATCTTCAAAGAGAAACCAGAAGTATTTACAAGAGAAGCCAAGAGAGAATGGTTAGATAAGATGACAGACGTTTCTCTTGGATCTGATGCGTTCTTCCCGTTCGGGGATAACATTGAGCGTGCGCATAAAAGTGGTGTGAAATATATTGCACAGCCAGGCGGCTCTGTGAGGGACGATAATGTTATTGATACATGTAATAAATATGGAATGGTGATGTCATTTACCGGACTTCGTCTGTTCCATCATTAAAAAAATAAAAATGGGGACGTAGTATTTTTGCAAAATACTACGTCCCCATTTTCATTTTACGGTGTACCCAAATGAAAAGAGGGGTGTACCTTTTTGATATGTTTTCGCTACAAATCTTCAAAATTGTAGCATTCTTAAAACGTTCTCAATTCTTTGTAGATTCAATTTTTCGACATTTCCCGATAAAATATCATCTAAAGGAAGGTGATGCGAATGTCCGTTGTAGAGATTTTGCTGGTCTCAGTGGGACTGTCTATTGATGCATTTGTGGCAGTTGCCTATATCGGTGCGGGATTTTCCAAGATTCAAATAAAAAATATGGTGGGGTTATGTTTTTTATTTGGAGGGATGCAGCTTGGAACGTTATTGATTGGCAATCTGATTACATTGCTTCCGATGTTCTCGTGGGCGCATGCGCAAGATATGGCTGACAGTTGGGAGGGACTTACGGTTCTGATCTTCGCAGGACTCGGCATATACATGATCTGTAAGGGCATAAAACGGGAGAATGTACTGGAAAGGCGTCAGGATACTATTGACTGGAAGACAACAACGATTTTGTCAGCACTTACCAGTATAGATGCTTTTTTTGCAGGAGTTGGATTAGGATTTTTGGATACAGAGATGATTTGTCAGGCACTTACATTATTTCCGGTAACTGTATTAGAAGTAATATTCGGAATTATTGTTGGTTATCGGTTGGGATTAAAGCATAATCGTCATGCTTACTGGATCGGAGGTGCATTGTTATTAATCTCTAGTGCAGATGTGATGTTGCACTATTATGTTTAATCGGATGTTTTATATCATTTTGATGGAAAAATAAAGGAGGAATTTATTATGGGTACATTAACACACAAAGCTGCAAGAAGTGCTTATGGAGCTGCTATTGATCTGGCTTTAAAGCATGTTAACAAAGACAGAGAAAAAGGATTGTTGCAGATTGTAGATCTGACAGAACGGTATATGGGAGATAATTTTTCGACGGAGAGTTATGAGGCAGCTCGCCGGTTGATTCGCAATCCAGAGAATAAGTGGATGAAGTATGTTGATCGGGCCTTGGATGAACTTGATTCTCATGTAATTCGGCAGACTGCACTGAATCTGGGGTATGAAGCAGCTTTTCATGGGACGAAAACGATTCGTGAGATGAGAAAGAAATATGATTGCAATATCCCATGGTTGATCTTAATGGATCCAACCAGCGCCTGCAATCTTCACTGTACTGGCTGCTGGGCGGCAGAATATGGCAATAAGTTGAATCTTACATACGACGAGCTTGATAGTGTTATTACACAGGGGAAAGAATTAGGAATCTATTTCTATATGTATACAGGTGGGGAACCTTTGATCAGAAAAAATGACATTATAAAGCTGTGTGAGAAACATAACGATTGCGCATTTCATGCATTTACCAATGCGACACTGGTAGATGATGCGTTTTGCGAAGAGATGAAGAGAGTTGGAAACCTGTCTTTATCCATCAGTCTGGAAGGATTTGAAGAAGTGAATGATTTGAGACGTGGCGCAGGAGTATATGATAAAGTTATGCATGCGATGGATTTGTTGAAAAAGCATGGACAGATCTTCGGAACATCTATCTGCTATACAAGCAAAAATATAGAAACCGTAACTTCCGACGAATTTTTAGATTTGATTATTGAAAAGGGTTGCCGTTTTACCTGGTATTTTCATTATATGCCGGTAGGAAATGAAGCAGCAGTTGAGTTACTTCCTACAAAAGAACAGCGAGAATACATGTACCACAGAGTTCGGGAAATCCGTTCGATGGAGGGTGGAAAACCAATATATGCTATGGATTTCCAGAACGATGGAGAATTTGTTGGAGGATGTATTGCCGGTGGAAGAAATTATTGCCACATCAATCCGAATGGTGACGTAGAACCGTGTGTATTTATCCATTACTCAGGGGCTAATATTAGAGAGGTGTCTTTATTGGATGCTTTAAAACAGCCATTGTTCATGGCATACCGAGATAACCAGCCATTTAATAACAATCATCTGAGACCGTGTCCAATGCTTGAGAATCCGGAGATATTGCAAAGGATGGTAAAAGAAACAGGGGCAAAATCAAAAGATCTACAATCACCGGAATCTGCAGAACACCTTTGTGGAAAATGTCTGGAATATGCACAGAACTGGAAAGAATCTGCAGACAGAATATGGGAAGAACATCCATATCATAGAGAAGGATACCAGAATTATAAATCTGGAAATAAGTAAAAACATCAAATCTTCTCCAGAGAAGTTCACTTGCTTCCAAGAGATGTAATGTGCTACAATATCCAATAATAAAAATTAAGGTGATAAAATGGAACGTAAGAGCGAGATGACAAAAGCTTTGCTTGGTGAAAAATTTAAAAAATTAGTTATCGAAAAGTCTTTTGAAAAGATAACGATTAAGATGATCACCGATGAAGCCGGCGTTATCAGGCCAACATTTTATAATTATTTTCAGGATAAATATGAAGTAATGGAATGGCTTCTCTGGGAAGATGTATTCAAAAGTGTGACAGAACTCGTTAATATGGATATGGACAAAGAAGCTCTGAAAATGCTTTTTCGAAAATTCGAGATAGACAAAGAGTATTATGAAAAAGTGTTTACTATAAGTGGCCAGAACTCTTTTGAAGAGATGTTATATAATCAGATTTATGATCTGGCAAAAAGAATGTTGGCAGAGCATCCGGTAAAAATCGAAGACCGTTCCCAGATTATAAATGAAGAAATATTTACAAAATTTCAGGCAATCACATTGATGAATGGAATTAAAAGCTGGATACTATACTCTGGGAATCAGATATCAGCGGATGATGCTTTGAAATTCTATGAATTTCTTATGACACATTCGTTACTTGATATTGTGGAAGATGGAGAAAAAGTGATCAAATAGGTACACCACATTTTTCAAATAGGGACGTAGTAAAATGCAATTTTACTACGTCCCTATTTGAAAAATGTGGTTGTATCTTATATCAAAAAACTATATAATAATAAAGATATATGTGATGATTGTGCAAAAAAAATGGTAAATAAGCCAAAATTCATAAAGGAGAAGATTTATTATGGGTAAATATTTTGGAACGGATGGGTTCCGTGGGGAAGCAAATGAGGTCTTGACGGTTGAACATGCATTTAAGGTGGGAAGATTTCTTGGATGGTATTATGGTCAGGATCATAAAGCAAAGGTAGTGATTGGTAAGGATACAAGAAGAAGCAGTTATATGTTTGAGTATGCGCTTGTTGCAGGTATCACGGCGTCTGGTGCTAATGCATATTTATTGCATGTAACTACAACACCAAGTGTATCATACGTGACGAGGACTGATAATTTTGACTGTGGTATTATGATTTCTGCAAGTCATAATCCGTTTTATGATAATGGAATTAAGGTTATTAATGGAAAGGGACACAAGCTGGAAGCTGAAGTGGAAGAGAAGATTGAGGCATACATTGACGGTGAGATAGGGGAACTTCCGTTGGCTAAGAAGGAAGATATTGGCCGTACCGTTGATTATGCAGCCGGAAGAAATCGTTATATTGGATATCTGATATCTCTGGCAACACGTTCTTTTGAGGATATGAAGGTTGGTCTGGATTGTTCTAACGGAAGCGCATTTGCCATTGCAAAGAGTGTCTATGATGCATTGGGGGCTAAGACATATGTGATTAACTGTGAACCGGATGGAACGAACATTAATACCAATTGTGGTTCTACGCATATTGAAGTATTGCAGCAGCATGTGAAAGACAATCATCTGGATGTTGGATTTGCGTATGACGGAGATGCGGACAGATGTATCGCAGTCGATGAAAATGGAAATGTCATTGACGGAGACCTGATCCTGTATATTTGTGGAAAATATATGAAAGAAAATGGGCGTCTGAATGGCGATACGATTGTGACTACGATCATGTCTAATCTGGGCTTATATAAAGCTTGTGATAAAGTTGGATTAAAATATGAAAAAACGGCTGTCGGCGATAAATATGTATATGAAAATATGGTTCGTAATAATTTCTCACTTGGTGGAGAACAGTCTGGACATATTATCTTTAGTAAGCATGCGACAACAGGAGATGGAATCCTGACATCTCTTATGCTCATGGAAGTAATGCTGGAGAAAAAGCAAAGCCTGGCAAAACTTGCAGAAGAAGTTAAGATATATCCGCAGTTATTGAAAAATGTCCGTGTGGCTGATAAGAAGACTGCCAGAGAGAATCCTGCAGTGATCGAAGCTGTCAACGCAGTGTCAGAAGCTTTAGGTGACGATGGACGTATTCTGGTAAGAGAAAGTGGTACAGAGCCTGTGATTCGTGTTATGGTTGAGGCGGCTACAGATGAGTTATGTGAGAAATATGTAGACCAGGTGATTGAAGTGATTAAAGCAGAAGGCCTGATTGTTGAATAAAGTTTTCTGAATACAAAGGGTTCCACTCTAGATTGAGTGGAACCCTTTTCCTATGATCTCACTGGTATTTGATATCAATAAAAATGCATCTGGAGAATTCTCCTTGATAAAATTACGAAGTTTTATAGCTTCCATCCGGTTTAATGCCGTAAGCAAAATGTATTTATCTTCGCCGGAAAATGCACCTTGAGCCAATACAATAGTTGCACTTCGGTTAAGATCATCTCTGATAAAATCACAGATTGGTTTCGGATTGGAACAGACAACGTTAAAATACTTGGAAAGATTCAGACTTTCGATAAAACCATCAATCATAAAAGAACGAAGTGCCAATCCCAGGAAAGAATATAATCCTGTCTCTATATCGAAGACAAAACAACCAGCTAATGTAACGATAAAATCAGTAGCAAGCAATGCTTTTCCGATATCCATGCTGGTGTATTTCTTCATAATCATAGCAACAATATCCGTTCCACCGCTGGAAGCACCAATGTTGAATAATACTGCAGAGCCAATAGAAGGAAGTGCGATTGCAAATGCAAGTTCCAAGATTGGCTGATCAGTTAATGGATGGGACATAGGATAGATGCGTTCTAATGCCGATAAAGTTACAGATAATAAAATACTGCTATATGCTGTTTTAGCTGCAAACTTTTTCCCCAGGATAATAAAGCCAATCAGCAATAGAATCATGTTGGCGATAAAAGAAAAATCACCGGCAGAAATTGGGCATAATCTGGCGACTAAGACTGCGAGACCTGTAATACCGCCAAAAGTAAAGTTGTTGGCAAATTTAAAGAAATAGATGCCAACTGCCATAACCAGTGTACTCAGAGTTAATAAAACAAAGTTTTTCAGTTGTGATTTCATAATACATTCCCCAATTATATTATTTATTAAAGGATCACCCTTGATACCACACCGATTGTAACGCTCAGGTATAGAAAAGTCAATGAAAGAATGCTATATTATACCTAGAAATCATAATAGGAAATGAGGAGAGAAGATTGAAAGTTTTTCAACAAAAATCAAAAATTCAAAAATTTGCAGATGCGGAAGAATTTGTGAGGGAATATCAGATTGGAAAGGGTGATTTTGTTCTGGCAAGTCGGCATATATATGAGACTTATTTTGCTCCATTAAAGATTGAAGCACATGTGGAGTATAAGAGTAAATATGGAGCCGGAGAACCGACAGATGTTATGATAGATGGTCTTCTTCAAGATTTTGCAAGAACTGAGTGTACACGAATTGTTGCAATTGGCGGCGGTGCAGTCATAGATATGGCAAAGATCTTGGTTTTAGGTGGGAATTATAGAGCAGAAGAAATATTTCAGCGCAAAGTACCGCTTCAAAAAGTTCGCCCATTGATTGCAGTTCCAACAACCTGTGGAGCAGGATCGGAAGTGTCCAATGTATCGATTACGGAATTAACCAGCCTGCATACGAAGCTGGGCTTGGCGGTTGATGAGATTTACGCAGATGATGCAGTGCTGATACCGGAACTTTTAAGAGAATTGCCATATCCATTTTTTGCAACCAGCGCGATTGATGCATTTATTCATGCGATTGAATCTTATGTGTCTCCGAAAGCAAACTTATATACAGAAATGTTCAGTATGAAAGCCATGGAGATGATTATAGATGGATTTCGTAAAATTGTTGAAAATGGACCGGAATATCGATGGAATCTTCTGGATGAATTCCTGACAGCAAGTAATCTGGCTGGAATTGCATTTGGAAATGCTGGTACCGGAGCAGTACATGCCATGTCGTATCCATTAAGTGGTGTATATCATGTGACACACGGCGAAGCAAATTACCAGTTCTTAACAGCCGTATTTGCAGTGTATCAGGAGCTGAAACCAGAAGGAAAGATCCAGGGACTGAATCATTTCTTGGGCAAGCTTTTGGATTGTGAGGAAAGACAGGTCTATACAGAATTAGAAAAACTTCTGGATAAAATTATTTCCAGAAAGCAGTTACATGAATATGGCATGACAGAGGATGAAATCGAAAGCTTTGCCAAGAGTGTTGAAGCAAGTCAGCAGCGTCTGTTGAATCAGAGTTATGTAAAGCTGTCTTGGCAGCAGATGGCAGAAATATACAAAAAATTGTACTAATTATATGAAGGAAATCCCGCATTATAAATCCGGAATTGGCAAATAATATTTCCCAAAAAGGAGGAAATGTCTCATGTATAAATATTTGCCAATTACGGATGTATACGCAAGAGAAATATTAGATTCTCGTGGAAATCCTACGATAGAAGTAGAAGTACTTGCGGAAGATGAGTATTGGGGATGTGCCAGTGTTCCTTCTGGCGCTTCGACCGGACAGTTTGAAGCTGTAGAATTAAGAGATCGTGAGGATAGATACGGAGGACTTGGTGTTGAACGTGCAGTGGATCATGTGAATGCACGGATTGCCCCTGAAATTATAGGAATGAATGTATTAGATCAGGCAGCTATCGATACAATCCTTATTCAATTAGACGGAACGGAAAATAAGTCGAATCTGGGGGCCAATGCTATGCTTGGAGTGTCCATGGCAGTTGCAAGGGCAGCGGCATCTGCACTGCGTCAGCCATTATATGCGCATCTTGGAGGGACGAATGCCAAACGGATGCCGGTTCCGATGATGAACATTATGAATGGAGGAAAACATGCCGATAACACGATTGATATTCAGGAGTTCATGATTATGCCTGCCGGTGCAGTCTGTTTTCGGGAAGGCCTTCGAATGTGTGCAGAAATCTATCATACATTAAAAAAGTTGTTGAAAGAACAAGGCTACAGCACTGCAGTCGGAGACGAAGGTGGATTTGCACCGAATCTTCCAGATGCCAGAGAAGCGTTGCACTTTATTACAGATGCAATCAAAAGATCCGGATATAGACCAGGAGAAGAAGTTGTAATTGCACTTGATGTAGCTGCTTCAGAATTATATGACAAAAGATTTAAAAAATATGTATTCGAAGGCGAAGGAAAGATGAAGAACAAAAAGATTGTTCGTTCGGTTGAAGAACTCATCGATTTTTACGCAGACCTGGCAGAAGAATTTCCCATTGTATCTATTGAAGATCCATTGGATGAAGAGGATTGGGAAGGGTGGGAATTACTAACGACAAGACTCGGGTTAGACCTTCAGTTAGTCGGTGATGACCTCTTTGTCACCAATACCCATCGCTTGAAAAAAGGAATTAAACGAGAAGTAGCCAATGCGATTCTCATAAAAGTCAACCAGATTGGTACTCTGACAGAAGCTTTTGACGCAATTGAAATGGCAAAAAACGCCGGATACAAGACTATCATATCCCATCGCTCCGGCGAGACAGCAGATCCAATGATCGCAGATATCGCAGTAGCATTTAATGCAGGACAGATTAAGACAGGAGCTCCGTGCAGATCCGAACGAGTAGAAAAATACAATCAATTATTGCGAATCGAAGAACGGCTTGGCGATGTCGCCGAGTATGAAAATCCATTTTAGTGTCAAAAAGGTACACCACATTTTTCAATTGGGGACGTAGTAAAATTTAATTTTACTACGTCCCCAATTGAATTTTCCTTGCCATTTTGTCTTCCTTATGCTAGAATAAGTATGGTTTATCCGCAGGAGGTGTAGAAAGTGGAGATTTTAAAAACGGTATTAATGATTATATTTGCAATAGACTGTATCGCATTGACGGCAATCGTATTAATGCAGGAAGGTAAATCAGCTGGGCTTGGAACAATCAGTGGTATGGCAGATTCTTATTGGGGTCAGAACAAAGGTCGTTCTATGGAAGGTGCGCTGGTGAAGTCTACGAAGTTCCTTGCGATCCTGTTTGTTGTATTGGCAGCAGTGTTGAATTTAAAAGTATTTGCATAAGATAAGGCATATTTTTATGAGAATGGTGGGACACTCCTGTATGGGAGTGTCTCTTTGTGTATATTTGATGAAAGTGACATCGTTTCTTGTGGAAATATTCTTAAATGGAGGACTTGTAAGAGATGGACAAGACATTTGAAAAGCGAAAAAAGGTAATCTATGATTTGATCTGTGATGATTTATATGTGCCTATGAAGTTCAAAGAACTTGCAATGCTTCTGCAGGTTTCCAAAGATCAGAGAGATGCTCTGCGGGAGGTATTGGAATCTTTGGAGGAGGATGGAAAAATCTATCTTTCTAAGAAGGGCAAATATTGCAAAGGAGAGGCGAAACGTCTGACTGGAATCTATCGCGCGAGCCTGAAAGAATTTGGATTTGTTGTAATTGAAGGTGAGGATTCAGATATATATATTGATGAGGAACATGTAAATGGTGCATTTGATGGCGATGAGGTAGAAGTCGTAATTACAAAGGAGCCACAGGGAAGAAGCCGGGAGGGTAAGATTGTAAGGGTTGTATCCAGAGGCTTGACAAAGATTGTCGGACTGTATCAGATGAAGGCGAACAAGAATTATGGATTTGTGATACCAGATAATCAGAGATTCGCGCAGGATATCTTCATCCCGGTTGAAAAATCAAAAGGTGCAGTGGATGGTCATAAAGTAGTAGTGGAATTGACTTCATATGGTGAACAAGGACGCAAGCCTGAAGGAAAAGTAATAGAGATTATAGGACATGTCAATGATCCGGGAACAGACATTATGTCTATTGTAAAAGGGTATGATCTGCCAGTAGAATTTTCAGAAAAAATTTTAAATCAGGCTGAGCGTGTGGCAAAGGACGTTAGCGAGGCTGATATGGCTGGCCGTAAGGATATCCGGGACTGGCAGATGGTGACGATTGACGGAGAAGATGCGAAAGATCTGGATGATGCTGTCTCGATTGAACGTGATGGTGACAATTATATCCTGGGGGTTCATATTGCAGATGTGTCGAATTATGTACAGGAAAATAGTTCGATTGACCGGGAGGCTTTGGAACGTGGAACGAGTGTATATCTTGTGGATCGTGTCATTCCTATGCTTCCACATAAGCTTTCGAATGGAATCTGTTCGCTGAATGCGGGAGAAGATCGTCTGGCGCTTAGCTGCATCATGACAGTGAACCCGAAGGGGGTTGTAATCGATCATGAGATTGCAGAGACGGTTATCCATGTCGATGAAAGAATGACTTACACAAGTGTCAAAAAGATTCTTGTAGACAGAGATGCAAAAGAATGCGAACGGTATCGTACTTTGATTCCCATGTTTGAATTGATGAAGGAATTGTCAGGAATTCTCCGGGAACGCAGAAAACAAAGAGGATCTATTGACTTTGATTTCCCAGAGACAAAGATGGTATTAGATGAAAATGGAAGACCAGTTGAGATAAAGCCATATGACCGCAATGTGGCGACAAAGATTATTGAAGACTTCATGCTGCTTGCAAATGAGACTGTCGCCGAAGATTATTATTGGCAGGAACTTCCTTTTGTGTATCGTACACATGAAGCACCGGATGAAGAGAAGATTCGTGCTTTGGCAATATTTATTAATAATTTCGGCTATTCAATGCATGTTGGTGTAAATGAAATCAGACCGAAAGAAATTCAAAAGTTGCTTGCAAAAGTAGAAGATACACCAGAGGAGGCGTTGATCAGCCGTCTGGCACTCCGTTCTATGAAGCAGGCCAAATATACACCGGAGAACACCGGACATTTTGGACTGGCAGCTAATTATTATACTCATTTTACCTCTCCGATTCGCCGATATCCGGATCTGCAGATTCATAGAATCATTAAGGATAATCTGCGGGGAAGGATGAATGAGAAGAAGATGGAACATTATCATCAGATCCTTCCTGACGTGACAAAGCATTCCAGCGAGATGGAGAGAAGAGCAGATGAGGCGGAGAGAGAGACGGTTAAATTAAAGAAAGTTGAATATATGCAGCAACATATCGGTGAGATCTTTGAAGGAGTCATATCCAGTATTACAAAATGGGGAATGTATGTGGAACTTCCGAATACTGTAGAAGGTCTGGTGCATGTTGCGAATATGACAGATGATCATTATGAATATTTCGAAGATCGTCATGAAATGGCAGGTGTGCATACGCATAAGGCATATAAATTAGGACAGCAGGTGACCGTTCGGGTGATTGATACGGACAGACTGCTCCGAACGATAGATTTTGAATTAGCAGATGAAGGAGATATGGAAGATGGCGAAGACGAATGGTAAGATGATAGCTAACAACAAAAAGGCATATCATGATTATTTTATATTAGATACTTATGAAGCCGGCATTTCTCTGCACGGCACAGAGGTGAAGTCCTTACGTATGGGGAAATGCAGTATTAAGGAATCATTTATCCGAATTGAAGATGGGGAAGTCTTTATCTATGGTATGCACATCAGTCCTTATGAAAAAGGAAATATATTTAATAAAGATCCATTGCGTGTCCGAAAACTTCTTCTTCATAAGTCAGAGATTAATAAATTACTCGGAAAGACAAAAGAAAAAGGGGTAGCAATCGTACCGCTAAAGGTGTATTTTAAAGGTAGTTTAGTGAAAATAGAGATTGGTCTTGCCAAAGGTAAGAAATTATATGATAAACGCCAGGACATTGCAAAAAAAGACCAGCAAAGAGAAGCGCAGCGGGATTTTAAAGTGCGTAACTTTGGATAGCAAAGCAAGGAGGGAAACATGGTACCAATAAAAAAAGAAGATTTAAGAAAACTGGTGACACAGACGACGGTAGAAATGTATGAAGAATTAACGCCACAGTTAATTCAGCTGATCGATCAGACGAAGCATGATGATACATTGACAGAAGCGCAGAAACAAGATGAGATATCTTTACATATGTTGGGTTATGTAAAATCCTGTACAAATGAGATTATTATTGAAGTTCTGGCGGAGATACTGGGACTGGAAGATGAATAATTCACAGGAAAGAGAGGAAAATTAGAATGGCATATTGTGTAAAATGTGGTGCGAAGGTGGATGATGACATCCGATTCTGTCCGCAGTGTGGGGCAGAGATCCCTCGGCAGACAAGCCAGGAACAACAGTATACATATGGTCAGCAGACGGGCCAGGAACAACAGTATACATATGGTCAGCAGACAGATCAAAAACAACAGTATACATATGATACGGAAGAGTATTTTGATCCGCAGGAAGTACGCGGAAATAAAGGGATGGGTATACTCTCCTATTTTGGAATCCTGGTATTAATCCCATTGTTAGCCGGAGATAAGCGTTCGCAGTATGTAAGATTCCACGCAAACCAAGGACTGGTTTTATTCCTTGTTTCGTCTATTATAGATCTTTTAGATGGAGATTGGGTGTGGGGATTGCATTCTGTCATCAACTTTGGAGAAAGCATCTTTTCGTGGGCATTTGATATCTTAAGTTTTGCATGTTTTATCCTGATGATTATGGGCATTGTTGCTGCATGTAAAGGACAGAAAAAAGAATTACCTTTGATAGGAAAGATTAAAATATTAAAATGATTTTATATAAATGAAGCAGTTGTCAGGTTGACAGCTGCTTCATTTATATATGAGATTTATAAGATAGGATCATCTATATAAGAAAGGGAATAATTCCCTGACAACGTGGGACCTGGTCCCTTTATAATTAAAGATTACTCAATGGTAATCAATTTTGGCTGTTCTTCCTGTCTCTGTACTTCCTTCGGGAATGTCAGATGAAGGACCCCGTCTTTGAATGCGGCTTTAATGTCTTCTTGGCTGATCTCGTCACCTACATAGAAGCTTCTGTTGCAAGTGCCGGTGTAGCGTTCTTTGTGGATGCATTTTCCTTTTGCATCTTTTTCTTCTTTTGTCTCATTTTTATGAGCTGTAATGGTAAGGTAACCATCCTTTAAATCAGCTTTGATGTCTTCTTTGGCATATCCTGGAAGTTCCATTGCGATCATGTAGTTCCCGTCTTTTTCATGAATATCTGTCTTCATGATCTGTGTAGAAGTACGGTCATATGAAGTGGTGAAAAATGGATCATTGAACATGTCATCAATTAAATTAAATCCTCTGTTTGTAAGTAACATAAGTCATTCCTCCTTAAATATATGCCTGACCGGTGAAAAGATATCCGTTTTGGTTTTATACGAAATCACCGGTGGTATTTTGCTTTGTTTTATTTGTTATAGTTATTATATAACATATATTGTTAGCAGTGTCAATAGGTGAGTGCTAATTTTTTATAATTTTTAAATTTATGATACCAAGGACAAAAGATCTAAACCCATATGAGCTTGCTCATAGGTGGGGCGTTTGATTCCCAACATCATTTTATTTGAGATTTCAATAAAAAAGAGAGCAGAAAATCTGCTCTCGTTGTAATATCTTATGTTGAATAATAATTCTATTCTTTAATTCCGTTCTTCAAGCGGAGTGAAATCTTCATGTGTTCCCACATATTTATAAGCAGGACGAATAATCTTGCCGGCGTTGATTAATTCTTCTAAACGATGAGCACTCCAACCGGGCATACGTGCAATTGCAAAGATTGGGGTAAATAATTCCTGTGGAATGCCTAGCATAGTATAGACAAAACCGCTGTAAAAGTCTACGTTGGCGCAGACATTTTTGAACAGTTTGCGGTGTTCCATGATTAGCTGTCCGGCCAGGCGTTCTACCAGTTCGTAAAGTGCAAATTCTTCCATTAATCCCTTTTCCTCGGCAAGTGCTTTGGCGAATTTCTTCAAAATGACTTCACGAGGATCGGAGAGTGTATAAACAGCATGCCCCATACCATAGATTAGCCCAGAGTGATCAAATGCTTCTTTATTAAGAATCTTTTGCAAATATGTGGCTACTTCTTCTTCGTTGGTCCAGTCATTGATATGAGCTTTGATGTCGGCAAACATATTCTGGACTTTTAGATTGGCTCCACCATGACGAGGTCCTTTTAATGAACCGATAGATGCAGCGACCGAAGAATAAGTGTCTGTACCAGAGGAAGTGACAACATGGGTTGTGAAAGTAGAATTGTTACCACCGCCGTGTTCGGCATGAAGAATCAAAGCGATATCCAATACTTTGGCTTCCAGCTCGGTATATTGACTATCCGGACGTAACATTAGCAGAATGTTCTCGGCCAAAGACAGCCCTTTCTGTGGATTGCGGATCAGTAAAGTCTCGTCCTTACGGAAATGTCGATATGAATGATAAGAATAAACAGCAATCAGAGGAAGCTTGGCAATTAGTTCCAGAGACTGGCGAAGTACATTTCCAGGAGTGATACTTTCTGGATCAGAGTCATATGTATAGAGCGTAAGAATACAGCGCTGCATGGCGTTCATGATATTCTCGTTTGAAGCTTTCATGACAACATCACGGACAAATCGACCGCTTAAATTCTGTAATTCAAACATAACATCAAGAAACATAGAGAGCTCCGTTTTGCTGGGAAGTCTTCCAAACAAGAGAAGATAAATGGTTTCTTCGAATCCAAATTTGCGACCTTTCAGACTGTTTACAATATCATTTACATTAATTCCCTGATAGTATAATGCACCTTCAGCAGGAATCTGACGTCCATTGATGAGATTATAGGCACAGACATCAGAGACTTCCGTCAATCCTGTTAAGACACCCTTTCCGGCGGAATCACGCAGACCACGTTTGACATCATATTCAATATATAAGTTAGGATCAATCCGGTGATTTTTCATCAATTCTTGTTCTAATTTTTCTATGTTCTGTTTTAAAATGTCTGTTTCGTGTAAGTCTTCAAGGTACATCAATTCATTTTCAGCCATACTCATTCCTCCGCTTCTCCGAGATTTAAATGAAAAAACACCTATTACAATTTATCATCACGTCATCGTAATTGGTGTTCGTTATACATAGTATATTAAAATATTTTACACGAAAGAGGATGATAATACAAGAATTTTCTTGGGATTTCTTTGGCTTTGA
>NZ_JBNPOQ010000017.1:0-61042 GCF_050315235.1 Bariatricus sp. SGI.019
CACACTGTGTCATAGATGACAAGAAAAGGTTGATTTTCCAGAACGAGAATTTTATAATAGATGGAAATGTATTAAGGGGAGTATACGAATATGAAGAATGTAAAGAAAATAGCAGCATTTATAGCTGCGCTGACGTTGGCAGTGGCAGGTTATGCTAATCTGGATGATATTACTACTGTGTCAGGAAAAAGCGACAGAAGTATAGCTGATACGGTTGCAACGCGAGAGATGAAAGTGACTTTTCTGGATGTTGGTCAGGGAGATTGTACGATTGTTCAGACTGAAGGACATAATATGCTCATAGATGCAGGCAATAATGACCAGGGAGAATCTGTAGTGGCTTATTTACTGAAAAATGGGATTGATACACTGGATTATCTGATCCTTACACATCCCGATGCGGATCATATTGGAGGAGCAGATGATGTATTGGAAAATATAGATGTTCAGATGGTGCTTATGCCAGATGTTGCCAATGATACCATAACTTATCTGGAAGTGATAGATGATATCAAAGAATTTAATATTCAGATTGTTTATCCGAGAGTAGGAGAGATTTTTACTTTGGGAGATGCTGAATTTACTGTTCTTTGTCCAGACGAAGAATTAGTGGATCAGAGCGATCTGAATAGTTCTTCTGTAGGAATCAAGTTAAATCATGGAATCAACTCCTTTGTAATGTGCGGAGATGCAGAAGAAAAGTCCGAAGAAACTATGGCAAAGCATTTTGGCAGTGAACTAGAATGTGATGTGTTAAAATGTGGTCATCATGGAAGCAGTACCGCTACAAGTGATGAGTTTCTGAAAGCAACAGATCCTACCTGGGCTGTCATTAGTTGTGGCGTGGATAATCAATATGGGCATCCACATTGGGAGACTATAGAAAAACTGGAAAATGATGATGTACAGATATACCGGACAGATCAGATGGGGACGATTATTGCAATCAGTGATGGAGAAAACATCAATTGGGTAAAAGGGAATTAGGCAAGCGCCTAATTCCCTAAATTTTTATTTGCTGTAGACAGCATTAATTTGATTCGGTTTAATTGATTTACTTCACTTGCTCCTGGATCAAAATCAATTGCTACTATATTGGACTCAGGATAGCGTCTTCTTAATTCTTTGATAACGCCTTTTCCTACTACATGGTTTGGAAGGCAGGCGAATGGCTGAGTACATACAATGTTCGGCGCACCACTGTGAATCAGCTCCAGCATCTCGCCAGTAAGGAACCAGCCTTCACCTGTCTGGTTTCCAAGAGATACGATTTCAGAAGCCATCTTGCCAAGATTGCGGATGTCAGCAGGTGGAGCAAAATGTTTGCTCTTTTCAAATGCTTTGGTAGCAGGTGCGCGGAACCACTCAATTGCTGCAATTCCAAGATTACCGATTGTTGCCTTGGATTTCTTCATACCAAGGTGAGATACTTTGAAATTCTGATTGTAGAAGCAGTACTGAAGGAAATCCAGCAGATCTGGTACGACTGCTTCCGCTCCTTCATTTTCCAATAGTTCTACCAGATAGTTATTGGCAGCCGGGAGGAATTTTACCAGAATCTCTCCGACAACGCCGACGCGTGGCTTTTTGATATCCAGAAGTTCAATATTCTGATCGAAGTCGTTTATGATATCGTGGCAAAGCTGGCTGAAGCGGTGTCTGGAAGGATAACCCTGGGATACGAACTCCTGGCAGACCTTTTTCCATTTTTCATGCATGGCGTTTACAGATCCTGGTACAGCTTCATATGGACGAAGGCGATATACGCATTTCATGAAAATATCTCCAAATACGACTGCATATACGCCGCGGAGTACCAGTGGAAGTGTAATCTTGAATCCAGGGTTACTTTCCAGCCCGCTTAAATTAATAGAGATGACTGGAATGTGTCCATAGCCGGCTTTCTTTAATGCACGTCGTATAAAACCGATATAGTTAGATGCACGGCATCCACCACCGGTCTGGCTGATGATGACGGCAATCCTATCGGTATCATATTTACCAGAAAGGATAGCTTCCATGATCTGTCCGACTACCATAAGAGATGGATAGCAGGCATCGTTATTAACATATTTTAATCCTACATCTACTGCCTGTTTATTATCATTTGGCAAGACTTCAATGTTGTAACCGGAAGCTCTGAATGCAGGTTCCAGTAATTCAAAGTGAATCGGTGACATCTGTGGGCAGAGAATCGTATAGTCCTTACGCATTTCTTTCGTGAAAGGCACTTTTGTTATAGCAGAAGAATGAATCTCTCTTTCTTCGTGGCGTTTTTCTCTGACACGGATGGCAGCAAGCAGAGATCTGACACGGATTCTCGCAGCACCTAAGTTGTTGACTTCATCAATCTTCAAAGATGTATAAATCTTGTCAGAATCATTCAAAATAGATGCTACCTGATCTGTTGTAACAGCATCTAGACCACAACCAAAAGAATTTAGCTGGATCAAATCCAGATTTTCTGTTGTTTTCACATAATTTGCCGCCGCATACAGACGAGAATGGTACATCCACTGATCCATAACGTTCAACGGGTGTTCTGCCGGATGCAGGTGAGAAACGGAATCCTCTGTCAATACAGCAATATTATAAGAGTTGATCAATTCCGGAATTCCGTGGTTTACTTCCGGGTCAATATGGTAAGGTCTTCCGGCAAGAACGATTCCACGATTACCGGTCTCTTCCAGGAACTTGATGGTCTCTTCTCCCTTTTTCTGCATATCTTTCCTACAGGAATCGAGTTCGTCCCAGGCTGCATGTACAGCTGATTTGATTTCAGCAGCAGGAATGGAGAACTTATCAGAGAATACCTCTACCATTCGATAGGCAATTGTCTCTTCATTTGCAAATGAAAGGAATGGATGGATAAAATCAACATCCCCATTTACGATAGCATCAATATTATTTTTGATGTTTTCAGGATAAGAAGTTACAATTGGGCAATTGTAGTGATTGTTTGCTTCTGCAAATTCATTACGTTCATAAGGAATACTTGGGTAAAATATGTATTTAATTCCTTCATTAATTAGCCATTGTACATGTCCGTGGGCAAGTTTTGCAGGGTAACATTCTGATTCACTTGGAATAGATTCGATACCAAGTTCATATACCTTTCTGGTGGAAACCGGCGATAATACAACACGGAATCCAAGAGTATGGAAGAAGGTAAACCAGAATGGATAATTCTCATACATGTTCAGGACACGTGGAATACCGATGGTTCCTCGTTTTGCCTCTTCCTCTGTTAACGGAGTGTAATCAAAATAACGTTTTAACTTATATTCAAACAGATTAGGCAGTTTATTGGCGGACTTTTCTTTACCAAGACCGCGCTCACAGCGGTTACCTGTAATGAATTTACGACCGCCGCTGAAGTGGTTGATGGTCAGGCGGCAGTTGTTGGTACATCCTTTACATTTGGCCATAGTTGTAGAATATTCCAGAGATTCGATCTCTTCGATAGGCAGCATAGTTGTGCCCTCGCAGTCTACATATCTTTCCCGTGCGATTAAAGCTGCACCGAAAGCACCCATGATTCCGGCAATATCCGGTCGGATTGCTTCGCAGTTGGCGATTTTTTCAAAACTTCTAAGTACTGCGTTATTATAGAAAGTTCCGCCCTGTACGACGATATGATTGCCAAGTTCGGAAGCATCGGACACTTTGATTACTTTAAACAAAGCGTTCTTAATAACGGAATATGCAAGTCCGGCAGAGATGTCAGCAACTTCAGCCCCTTCTTTTTGGGCCTGTTTTACCTTGGAATTCATGAATACAGTACAGCGTGTACCAAGGTCGATCGGATTACGGGCAAATAATGCTTCATGAGCAAAATCTTCGACAGAATAGTTCAGAGATTTTGCAAAGGTCTCTATAAAAGAACCGCAGCCAGAAGAGCAGGCTTCATTTAACTGAACGCTGTCGACGGTCTGATTCTTGATCTTGATACACTTCATATCCTGTCCGCCAATATCCAGGATACAGTCTACATCCGGCTCAAAGAAAGATGCAGCATAGTAATGAGAGACTGTCTCTACTTCGCCCTCATCCAACAAAAGCGCAGATTTAATCAGGGCTTCTCCATATCCGGTTGAGCAGGAGTGGACAATCTCCACACCTTCCGGAAGCTTACTGTAGATATCCTTAATTGCAGTTATGGTGGTACCAAGAGGATCTCCTTCGTTGTTATGATAGAAAGAGTATAATAATGTGCCATCCTCACCGACCAGCGCTGCTTTGGTAGTAGTGGAACCGGCATCGATTCCCAGAAAGGCTTTGCCGCGGTAAGATTCCAGGTCTTTCACAGGAACCTGATGTTTTGCGTGTCTTTCTTCAAAAGCATGATAGTCTGCTTCGCTGGTAAAAAGCGGCTCCATACGTTCTACTTCGAAATCCATCTTGATTTTACCTTCCAGGCGCTGCTGCATCTGCTGTAAAGATACATCCAGATCTTTCTTAGAATTCAGTGCAGATCCGATGGCGGCGAATAAGTGAGAATGCCCAGGGGCAATCGTATGTTCATTATCTAGCTTTAATGTACGGACGAAAGCTTCTTTTAATTCAGATAAGAAATGAAGCGGTCCGCCCAAAAATGCAACATGTCCTCGAATCGGTTTTCCACAGGCTAATCCACTGATTGTTTGATTCACAACAGCCTGAAAAATAGAAGCTGCCAGGTCTTCTTTAGAAGCACCGTCATTGATCAGCGGTTGGATGTCGGATTTAGCAAATACTCCGCATCGTGCAGCAATAGAATATAAAGATTTATAATTTTTGGCATATTCATTTAACCCAGATGCATCTGTCTGGAGCAGAGAAGCCATCTGGTCAATAAAGGATCCGGTACCGCCGGCGCATACGCCGTTCATACGCTGCTCTACATTACCGCCTTCAAAATAAATGATCTTAGCGTCTTCCCCGCCTAATTCAATGGCAACATCTGTCTGAGGAGCATAATCCTGTAATGCGGTGGAAACGGCGATTACCTCCTGCACAAATGGAACACCAAGATGCTTGGCAAGGGTTAGTCCGCCGGAACCTGTGATGACCGGAGAAGCATGAATAGGACCTAATTTATAAATTGCTCTTCCAAGCAGATCAGATAATGTCTCCTGGATATTCGCGTAATGTCTTTCATAATCAGAAAAGGCAACATCATTATTCTCATCCAGAATGGCAATTTTTACCGTCGTGGAACCAATATCAATTCCAAGGGTATAAATATCTTTTTGACTCATAATATGTACTCCTTATTACATTTTCATCTATGACTTTCTTCTTATTAAATGTGTTTTTGTTTTACAGACTGTAACATTATACGACAAATTATTCGAAAAGACAATTCGCAATTGATTATTTTAGCATAAAATAAATGTTAAAATTATTTAAACTTGTATAGCAGAATTGACAAATATTCTATGAAAAGTTAGAATGACTACAGTGTAAAACATATGAAAGACAGGGATTATTCTATGAACAATTGGTTAGATAAACTGGAGAGAAAGTTCGGAAGATATGCCGGGTCTTTGACACCTTATTTTTAAAAATATTATAAAGAATCTTTTATTTAAGCCGTTTTCGGCTTATTTTTTTGTCAATTTATATGTTTATATTAGTGCTATTTTGTGCCATTTATGTTATAATAGGATTAATGGTTAGTTTTGTTTTCAAATCATTTTGTTCTGTAGAAAGGAAGCATTTATCATGTATGTTAATATCACGGGTAGCAAAAACAATAAAGATGTATATATAACACAATCTTATAGAAAATCAGATGGTAAAACATCTTCACGGATTTATCGAAAACTCGGCAAACTAAATGATTTATTAGAACAGTTTTCAGGCGACGAAGGAAAAATGATGGCTTGGGCCAAAGCAGAAGCTGCTAAAGAAACCGCTCTTTATAATCAGCAAAAAAAACAGGTTTCTGTCACTTTCTCTCAAACAGCTCGCATTCCATTGGAAGAGGAACGTTTTTTCAATGTAGGTTATCTTTTTTTGCAGCAATTATGTTCTGAATTAAGACTGGATAACATTTGCAGGAACATTCGTAACCGTCATAAATTTACTTACGATTTTCATGCCATTCTCACAGATTTGATTTATGCAAGAATCCTTTCACCTTCCAGTAAGATGAGCAGCTATTCTTTCTGTCATTCTCTTTTGGAACCTCCTAAATATTCTTTGCAGAATGTTTATCGTGCTCTCTCTGTTATGACAGAGGAATCGGATTACATCCAAGAAGAACTTTATCGAAATTCAAACTTTGTGCATCATCGCAATTCAAAAATCTTGTATTACGATTGCACGAATTACTATTTCGAAATCGAAGAAGAAAGTGGCGACAAGAAATACGGCAAAAATAAAGAACATAGGCCGAATCCAATCGTTACTATGGGACTTTTTATGGATGCTGATGGCATCCCTCTTGCTTTCGATATTTTCCCCGGAAATCAAAACGAACAGCTTACACTAAAACCATTAGAGACAAAAGTAATTAAAGATTTTGATTGCAGCGAATTTATCTTTTGTTCGGACGCTGGATTAGGAAGCGTAAAAAACAGATTTTTAAATAGCTTTGGGAATCGTTCTTATGTAATTACTTACTCATTGAAAAAAATGAAACAGGAAGATCGTGAAATAGCCTTGAATCCAACTCAGTTTAAAGTTCCTGGCTCGAATAAAATGATTGATCTAAGAACCCTTGATGAAACGGATCCTGATGTATTTCATACGGTTTATTACAAAGAAGTACCTCTTGTGACCGGAGATATGGATGAAACAATTATTGTTACGTACTCACCTAAATATAAAGCTTATCAACAAAAAATTCGTAGTCGTCAGATTGACCGTGCGCTGAAAATGATACAGTCTCCCGGAAAATGCAGACGAGGAAAGAATCAAAACGACCCTGCACGTTTTATTCAAAAAACCTCCATTACATCAGATGGCGAAATCGCAGATAAGTATGTTTATGAATTGGATGAAGAACGCATAAATGAAGAATCCATGTATGATGGTTTTTATGCTGTTGTAACAAACCTTGAAGATAACCCGGCTGAAATCATAAAGATTAACAAGCGACGCTGGGAAATCGAGGAGAACTTCCGAATCATGAAATCCGATTTCGAAGCCAGACCGGTTTATGTGCAGAGAGACGATCGTATCAAAGCACATTTTCTTACGTGTTATATCAGTCTCTTAGTATATAGACTATTAGAAAAGAAACTAGGAGAAGAGTTTACATGTTCTCAGATTTTGGAAACACTGCGTGGTATGAATATGACGCTATTAAGCAAAGACAGTGGTTACATTCCATCTTACAAACGAACAAAACTAACAGATGAACTTCACAGTTCATTTGGATTAAGAACAGACCTCGAATTTATATCAAAAGCCTCCATGCGAGGGATTATTTCAAAGACAAAAAAGATAAATAGCACAAAATCAAAAATATAGTACATATCGATGCAAACGAACAAACAGCCACAGTGCCCGTAATTACAGGTATTATGGCTGTTTATTCTTCTTTTAAGTGTCAAAGATGGGATTATACGACAAATTATTCGAAAAGACAATTCGCAATTGATTATTTTAGCATAAAATAAATGTTAAAATTATTTAAACTTGTATAGCAGAATTGACAAATATTCTATGAAAAGTTAGAATGACTACAGTGTAAAACATATGAAAGACAGGGATTATTCTATGAACAATTGGTTAGATAAACTGGAGAGAAAGTTCGGAAGATATGCGATTCCGAATCTGATGTATTATATTATTATTTTGTATGCTGCTGGATTTGTCTTAAATCTGGTGAATCCATCATTCTATTACCAATATCTGAGCCTGAACGCTTCGGCAATCTTGCATGGTCAGATATGGAGGATTGTGACATTCATAATTCAACCACCGTCTACCAGCCTGATTTTTATTATATTTGCGTTATATTTATATTTTATGATTGGACAGCAGTTAGAGAGAGCCTGGGGAGCATTTCGGTTTAATCTTTACTTCTTTTCCGGAATGATTTTCCATGTGATTGCAGCAATTATTGCTTATCTCTTGACAGGAATCTCTTTTCAGATGGATACCTGGTATCTGAATATGTCTCTGTTTTTTGCTTTTGCTGCTTTATATCCTGATCTACAGTTTTTGCTGTTTTTTGTGATACCGATCAAAGCAAAATATCTGGCATTGATTGATGGATTATATTTTGTCTATGCGATTGTTCAGGCATTTTTGCCGGCTTATGGCGGAAGTGTCTATGGTATTTATTACAAGGCTAACGCTCTTGCAGCAGTGGTTTCCATACTGAACTTTCTGATCTTTTTCTTGAATTCAAGAAATGCAAGGGCGTATTCTCCGCGACAGATGAAGCGAAAAAAGGAATTTCAACGCAAAGTAAGGCATGCACAGCGTCCTGTTAATACCTATGCAAACGGTGCAAAACACAGATGTGCAGTCTGTGGCAGAACGGAGTTGGATGATCCAAAGCTGGAATTCAGGTATTGTTCTAAATGTAATGGTAATTATGAATATTGTCAGGATCATTTGTTTACACATACACATGTAAAATGATTTTACCAATAATAGTTATAAGAGAGGAATTAAGGGAATATGAAAAAAACAAAAATTATTTGTACAATGGGACCAAACACGAATGATGAAAGCCTTATGAGAAAATTAGTCCAGAGTGGTATGGATATTGCCAGATTTAATTTTTCTCACGGTGATCATGAAGAACAGAAGATGAGAATGGATGTGCTGAAAAAGATTCGTGATGAGGAAGGAAAGCCAATTGCGATTCTTTTAGATACAAAAGGACCAGAGATACGTACGGGAATCTTGAAAGATGGCAAGAAAGTAATGCTTCAGGCTGGTAATGTATTTACTTTAAGCACAGAGGATATTGTCGGAGATGAGACGAAGACATCTATCACATATCCAGGTCTGGTCGCAGATGTTCAGGTTGGAAGTACGATTTTGATTGATGATGGACTTATTGAGTTGAAAGTAAAAGAAAAAAGAGACACTGAGATTGTGTGTAAGATAGTGAACGGTGGTGAATTGGGAGAGCGTAAAGGTGTGAATGTACCGAATGTTCCAGTCAGACTTCCTGCAATTACTGATAAGGACAGAGACGATCTTCGATTTGGTGTAGAGCAGAAGGTTGATTTTATTGCAGCATCATTTGTGAGAAATGCAGAGTGTATTCTTGAAATCAAAGCATTTTTGAAAGAATGCGGTGCCCCATATATTCCGGTTATTGCCAAGATTGAAAATGCAGAGGGAATCAAGAATATTGATGAGATCATTCGATGCGCTGATGGAATCATGGTGGCTCGTGGAGACCTTGGTGTTGAGATTCCTGCAGAAGAGGTTCCATATCTTCAGAAGATGATCATTCAGAAATGTAATGATAATTATAAACCGGTTATTACTGCAACACAGATGTTAGATTCTATGATCCGCAATCCTCGCCCGACAAGAGCAGAAGTAACAGACGTAGCTAATGCCGTATATGACGGAACGGATGCGGTCATGCTTTCTGGTGAGACTGCGCAGGGTAAATATCCAGTTGAAGCTCTTCAGATGATGGTTCATATTGTAGAAAGTACAGAAGAACATCTGGATTATGATCTGATTCTTAAGAAAGCCGGTGAGCATAGGATGAAGAGTGCGTCCAGTGCCCTGGGCCATGCGACTGTAACAACTGCAAATAACCTAAGAGCAAAATGTATCATTACTCCTACAGTGTCAGGAGCAACGGCAAGAGTTGTATCTAAGTTCAAACCGCAGATGGACATCATTGGCGTTAGTCCGAATGAAACAACTTTGAGAAGAATGCAGATTTACTGGGGCGTAAGACCATTAAAATCTATTGAAGTTCATACGACGGAAGATATCTGTAATAGTGCAATTGATCTGATCTGTGCAAAACAGATGGCAGAGACAGGAGATGTTGTGATCCTGACAGCTGGAATTCCATCTACCAATGTGGCTGGAGTGAAGACTGGAGTCAGCAATATGATGAGGATTGCGGTTGTAGATTAAGAAATCGTTGTAGTAATAGAGGCGGAATGTTTCTGCCTCTTTTTTCTTGACCTTTGTTAGCTATTAGACCCTTAATGAAATTAAAAAAACCTTGTGAATGTATTGACATATTATCTAACATCCTTTATAGTGTTCCTATCGAGAACTACTAAAAGAAATGGGGTGATTAATTGGAACAGCTGTCATTTGTGGAACGTCTGATGGAATTTGGCCTTACGCGGCAGGAAGCAAATATTTATCAATGTATGATAACTGAAGGAAAAGTGACAGGATATGAGGTGGCTAAGCAGACGGGAATTTCTAGATCGAATGCGTATAATTCTCTTGCAAATATGACGGAGAAGGGTATTGCATATCTGGTAGAAGAAGGAAATACGCGAAAATATGTTCCGGTTCCACTGGATGAATTCTGCAAGAATCGTATCCGTAAGCTGGAAGAATCAAAGAAATGGCTGATCGCACATGTACCATCTGAAAAGACATATGTGGAAGGATATATTACAATTGAAGGTGCTGATCATATCCTGGACAAGATGAGAAATCTCTTGTCTCAGGTGGAAAAAAGAGTATATATCAGCTGCACAAGGAATTATCTGCTTCTTTTAGTCAGAGAATTAGAAGACTTAATTCGCGACAAAAAGAAGGTTGTGATTATTACAGATCAGCCAGCATCCTTTGATAATGCTAAGGTATATGTTGGTGAAAACAGAGGTATGCAGATTGGCCTGATTGCAGATTCTAGATATGTTCTTACTGGAGAATATGGAGAAGGAAGCTTGAATACTTGTTTGTATTCTGGACAGAAAAATTTTGTGGAGTTATACAAAACTGCACTTTCGAATGAAATAAAACTACTATCGATGCGGGAGGAAAACCAACAATGAAAAAAGAACCATTTGTAACGAAAGAACAGTTAGATGAGATTGTAAAAGAGTATCCAACACCTTTTCATTTGTATGATGAAAAAGGTATTCGTAAAAATATGAAAGCATTAAAAGAAGCATTTTCATGGAATAAAGGCTATAAAGAATATTTCGCAGTAAAAGCGACACCTAATCCATTCTTGATTAATATTTTGCGAGAATATGGCTGTGGCTGTGATTGCTCGTCATATACAGAATTAATGCTTTCTGATGCAATAGGTGCATCTGGAGAAGATATTATGTTTTCATCTAACGATACGCCTGCAGAGGAATTCGTGCTTGCTGAAAAATTAGGAGCTATCATTAATCTGGATGATATTACACATATTGATTTTTTGGAGAAAACAATTGGACATATTCCGGAGATCATTAGTTGTCGCTACAATCCGGGTGGATTGTTTAAAATCAGTAATGATATTATGGACAATCCAGGAGATGCCAAATATGGTATGACAACGGAACAATTATTTGATGCATTTAAAATATTGAAAGAAAAAGGAGCAAAAGAATTTGGAATTCACGCATTTCTTGCAAGTAATACTGTGACGAATGAATATTATCCTATGCTTGCAAAGGTATTATTTGAAGTGGCAGTAAAACTTCAGAAGGAAACAGGTGTGCATATCAAGTTTATCAATCTGTCTGGGGGAATTGGAATTCCGTATACACCTGATCAAGAGCCAAATGATATTCGGATAATAGGGGACGGTGTCCGCAGAGTATATGAAGAGGTTCTGGTTCCGGCCGGAATGGGTGATGTGTCAATTTATACAGAATTAGGACGTTTTATGATGGGACCATATGGTTGCCTGGTAACTACAGCGATTCATCAAAAACATACACACAAAGAATATATTGGCGTTGATGCATGTGCAGTAAATTTGATGCGTCCTGCAATGTATGGTGCTTATCATCATATTACTGTTATGGGAAAAGAAAATCATCCATGCGATCACAAATACGATGTTACAGGTTCTTTGTGTGAAAATAATGATAAATTTGCCATTGACCGTATGTTGCCAAAGATTGATATTGGCGATTTACTAGTGATTCACGATACAGGTGCTCACGGATTTTCCATGGGATATAACTACAATGGAAAGTTAAAATCAGCGGAAGTTCTTTTGAAAGAAGACGGAACGACTCAGTTAATTCGAAGGGCTGAAACTCCGGCAGATTATTTTGCAACATTTGATTGCTTTGAAATTGGCAGAAAATTAACTGAAAATTAACAACAAGGTCCCCTGTCAAGAGTTGAATTTATGAAAAATAAAGTGTATGGTATACTCATATCTTATACAGGAGTAGGAGGAATAGGAATGAGAAAAAAAGGGCTTTTGGCTGTTTTGCTTGTTATGGCAATGTCTCTTTTGAGTGGTTGCGGGGGAATGAGTGCGGAAGATGCAAGTTCTTATGCAAAGTCTGTTTTGGATGCCAGCTATAAAGGAGAATTTGATGACTATATCGAATGGACGAAATCCACAGAAGATGAGGCAAATGAGTTGTATGAGGGCAATATTGACACAACAATGGAAGAAGCTGGTTTTTCTGACCTTGGAATATCAGAAGAACTGATGGCAAGTTACAGAGAATTGTTCCTGGATATGGTCAAGCATGCAAAATACGAAGTAGGAGAGGCAAAAGAATCGGATAACGATGCATATACGATTGACATTACAGTAGAACCGTTTATAGCCTTTGAAGGAATTCAGGAAGAGGTGACGGCTTCTCTTACAGAAGAAATAAGTAATATGACAGAGATTCCGAGTGATGAGGAATTGAATCAGATGGTATTCCAGAGAATGTATGATCTTATGGCTGCAAGAATGGAAGATCCTGCATATGGTGATCCTGCAATCGTTACAATTACCGTACAGCCAGATGCTGATGGTGTATATTATATTTCTCAGGAAGATATGACAGCACTTGATGATGCAATGTTTCCGACAGATAGTTTCTAATATATTTAAGAAAAAAGATGCGTTATATATCAGATTAATAAATGATATAACGCATCTTTTTTCTTAAAAAATAAAAACCAGATCCGTACTTGACCTGGTTTTTAATGCGGATGGTGGGACTTGAACCCACACGAAGTCGCCCTCGCAAGATTTTGAGTCTTGTGCGTCTGCCATTCCGCCACATCCGCATGTTCTTTTGCTTTTCGCAACAACATGATAAATTATAACCTTTTAATTTGAGAATGTCAATGGTTTTATAAAGAAATTTTGCAAAAAAAACAGGGTAAAATTGATTTGGTGAATAATTTCCTTTTAAAAACCAATGTTTTGGTGTATAGTAATAGGGTAGTTTTGTTTTTAATGGAGAATTCTATATGAATGAAAAGATTGTATTGATAGATGGACATAGTATTTTAAATCGTGCGTTTTATGGCCTGCCGGATCTGACGAATGCAGATGGGCTTCACACGAATGCAATCTACGGATTTTTAACAATTATGTTCAAAATCTTAGAAGAAGAAAAACCAGAATATCTGACAGTTGCTTTTGATGTTCATGCTCCGACATTTCGTCATGAGATGTATGCGGAGTATAAAGGTACGAGAAAGCCTATGGCAGATGAATTGCGTCAACAGGTCCCGGTCATCAAAGATGTTTTACATGCAATGGGAATCAAGACGATTGAATCAGCCGGCCTGGAAGCAGATGATCTTCTGGGAACTTTGTCTAAACGTTGTGAGAAGCAAGGAATGGAAGTGGCGATTATTTCTGGAGACAGAGATTTACTTCAGCTTGCAACAGGGCATGTGAAGATACGTATTCCAAAGACCAAGCAAGGCAGAACAGAAGTTGAAGATTATTTCGCGCAGGATGTAAAGGAACGTTATCAAGTGACGCCTTTGGAATTTATTGATCTGAAAGCTTTGATGGGCGATACCTCGGATAATATTCCTGGAGTCCCAAGTATTGGAGAAAAGACTGCTACGAAGATTATAGCAGAATATCATACGATTGAGAATGCTTATGACCATGTTGATGAATTAAAGCCGCCTAGAGCCTCCAAAGCATTGAAAGAACATTGGGATATGGCGGTGATGAGTAAGAAACTTGCCACGATTAATGTGGATGCTGATTTTCCTTATAAATTGGAGGACGCAAAGCTTGGAAATATCTATACTGAAGAGGCTTATGCATATTTTCAGAAGCTTCAGTTCAAGAATCTTCTTTCTAAGTTTGATGTAACAGCTCCTTCCAATCAGATTGAGTCTGTGTTTCGAGAAGTTACAGATATTCAGATGGCAGAAGAGATTATGACGAAAGCCAGGGCTGCAAAATGTGTAGGTGCGTGTGTTTTCCAGGATACGGAAAATGTATTACCACTTTTTGCCAATCAGGCAGGTGTCGGGGGAATAGGGTTGTGTTTCTCTGAACAGAATGTTTATTGTATTCGAACTGGGCATGGTATAGATACTTCGTGGCTGTTGAATCAGCTGGAGGTGATAGCCGAAGAAACAGAACGATATGTTATGTTTGATTTGAAATCAGCGATGAAGTATTTAAAGATCAGTAATACTTCAAACTGTTTCGATGCGACAATCGCAGCGTATTTGTTGAATCCGTTAAAGAGCAATTACACTTATGAGGACGTTGCAAGAGAACAATTGGATATTGTAATAGAAGAAAAAGCGGAATTGTATGTTAAGATATGCTATGAAGCATATACAGCATATACAGCATCTGAACGTTTATGGGAAAAACTTAAGGAATGTCATATGGACAAGCTTTTTACAGAGATAGAGATGCCATTGTTATTTACTTTGTATGAGATGGAAGCAAATGGTGTAAAAGTGGAGGCAGAGGCTCTGAAATTCTATGGTGATCAGTTGGGTGCCAAGATTGTAGAACTTGAGAAAGAGATCTATGAAGAAGCCAATGAGACATTCAATATCAATTCACCAAAGCAGCTGGGCGTTGTGCTGTTTGAAAATATGAAGATTCCTGGTGGAAAGAAGACAAAAACCGGATATTCTACGGCTGCGGATGTGTTGGAAAAGTTGGCACCTGATTATCCAATTATTGCGAAAATTTTGGAATACAGGCAGTATTCCAAATTAAAATCTACCTATGCAGATGGGTTGGCAAATTACATCTGTGATGATGGAAGAATTCATGGAAAATTCAATCAGACGATAACGGCTACAGGAAGAATCAGCAGTACAGAACCTAATCTTCAGAATATTCCGATTCGAATGGAGTTGGGACGATTAATTCGTAAGGTTTTCGTTCCGGAAGAAGGATATATATTTGTAGATGCCGATTATTCACAGATCGAACTGCGGGTACTGGCCCACTGTTCAGGAGATAGTCATTTGATTGAGGCATATAAAGAAGCCAGAGATATTCACAGAATCACTGCCTCACAAGTCTTTCATGTTCCATTTGATGAAGTCACTGACCAACAGCGGCGGAATGCGAAAGCAGTTAATTTCGGAATTGTGTATGGAATCAGTTCTTTTGGATTGAGTCAGGATCTGAGTATCAGTCGAAAAGAAGCAGCAAAGTATATAGATGATTATTTTAAGACATATCCGGGAATCAAGACATTTTTGGATGACACGGTAAAACATGCAAAAGATATGGGTTATGTTGTTACGTTATTTGGCAGACGTCGTCCGGTTCCAGAGTTGGCGTCCAGTAATTTTATGCAACGTTCCTTTGGAGAAAGAGTGGCGATGAATTCGCCGATTCAGGGAACTGCAGCGGATATAATGAAGATTGCCATGATAGGGGTCAGCCGAAGGCTGAAGGAAAAGCATATGAAATCAAAACTGGTTCTTCAGGTTCATGATGAATTATTGATTGAGGCTTTTCAACCGGAATTAGAGGAAGTGAAGGCAATTCTTCAGGAAGAGATGGAACAGGCAGCTTCCTTGGATGTACCATTGGAAGTTGATATGCACACAGGAGAAAACTGGTACGAGGCAAAGTAGAGGTGTAAGAGAATGAAGGTTATTGGAATTACAGGCGGAGTTGGCGCGGGAAAGACTCAGATCTTAGAATATTTGAATAATAAGTATGGTGCTACCATCTGTCAGGCTGATGCTGTAGGAAAAAAACTCCAGAAAAAAGGTACAGAGTGTTTTGATGCAATCGTGGCACATTTTGGTACAGAGATTTTAGATGCAAAAGGCGAGTTGGATAGAGAAAAACTGGCAGATATTGTTTTTTCGGACAAAGTAGAATTATCTGTTTTAAATAGTATTGTGCATCCGGCAGTGAAAGAAGAGATTTATAAAAAGATTGCCAAAGAAGAACGTAAGAATACGAATTTATTTATTCTGGAGTCAGCGATTCTCATTGAAGATCACTACGAGGAAATCTGTGATGAGTTATGGTATATCTATGTGGAGGATTCTATTCGTAAGAAAAGATTAATCTATGCAAGAGGATATGATTCAAAGAAAGTAGATGATATTATTGCGGCACAGCTTCCAAAGAGTATGTTTATGAAACACTGTGACCGTGTGATTGATAATAGCAATACTTTTGAAGAGACAAAGATACAGTTGGATAAAATTGTGGCAGATTTATAAGAAAGGCAGAAAATATACAGTATGAGATTATGCAGCATTGCCAGTGGAAGCAGCGGTAACTGTATCTATGTAGGAGATGATAATACGCATCTTCTGGTAGATACAGGGATTAGTAAGAAGAGGATTGAAGAAGGGTTACATATACTGGGAGTCAAAGGAGAAGAACTGAAAGGAATTTTGATTACTCATGAACACATTGACCATATTCAGGGACTTGGTGTGTTCAGCAGAAAATATGAGATTCCAATCTATGCGACAAAAGGTACAATAGCGGGAATACGCGGTTGCAGTAGCCTGGGCAAGATGCCTGATGGATTACTGCACGAAGTAAATGTTGATGAAGTGTTTTCTGTGGGAGATATGAATATCTGCCCTTTTTCTATATCGCATGATGCAAAAGAACCATCAGGATATCGAATTGAAAATGAAAAAAAAGCTGTTGCTGTTGCGACAGATCTTGGAAAATATGATGATTATACTGTGAAACATTTACAGAATCTGGATGGAATTGTTCTGGAAGCAAATCATGATATTCATATGCTGGAAGTCGGTCCATACCCATATCCTTTGAAGAAAAGAGTGATGGGTGATAAGGGACATTTATCAAATGAATTGTCAGGGCGGCTTCTTTGTGATATACTACATGACAATTTACAGTATGTGATACTTGGTCATCTGAGTAAGGAAAACAATTATGAAGAACTGGCTTATGAGACAGTAAAACTGGAGGTCAGCTATGGAAACAACCCATATAAGGGAGATGATATTCCAATCATGGTGGCTAAACGAGATACTGTATCAGATATTATAACACTATAGGCAAACATGAGAAGCAGGAGGAACTAAGATGAGAAAGTGTGTAATTACAGTTGTGGGAAAGGATACCGTTGGAATCATTGCAAAGGTCTGTACGTATTTGGCAGAGACGAATATTAACATTCTGGATATTTCACAGACGATTGTCGATGGATATTTTAATATGATGGCAATCGTTGATGTCACAAATTCTGCAAAAGAGATTCAATGCGTGGCAAAAGAGTTAGAGGAGTTGGGGGTTTCCATTGGTGTGACGATTCACTGCCAAAGAGAAGAAATCTTTGAAAAAATGCACAGACTATAGAGGAAGACAGAAAGGCCAGGTATTAGAATATGATTAACAGATATGAAGTGTACGAGACAAACCAGATGATCGAGGAGGAAAACCTGGATGTCAGGACGATTACTCTTGGAATCAGTTTATTGGATTGCATTGATTCGGATCTGAAGAAGTTAAATGATAATATATATCATAAGATAACAGCAACAGCAAAAGATCTGGTTTCGACTGGCGAACAGATTGAACGGGAATTTGGAATTCCTATTGTAAATAAAAGAATTTCCGTGACTCCAATAGCGTTGATCGGCGGTTCGGCATGTAAGAAGTCTGAAGATTATGTTACAATTGCAAGGACGTTAGATAAAGCAGCAAAAGAAGTTGGTGTGAATTTTATCGGTGGATATTCTGCCTTGGTTTCAAAGTCCATGACGAAGAGTGATGAGAACTTGATTCGATCTATTCCAGAGGCTTTGGCATGCACTGACCGTGTCTGTAGTTCTATTAATGTTGGATCAACCAGAACAGGAATTAATATGGATGCAGTCAGATTGAGCGGAGAGATAATAAAAGCAACTGCCGAGGCCACAAAGGAGAATGATTCTCTGGGCTGTGCAAAATTAGTGGTATTTTGTAATGCCCCTGATGATAATCCGTTTATGGCGGGTGCATTTTTGGGAGTTACTGAAGGGGATGCGGTCATTAATGTTGGAGTTAGTGGCCCTGGCGTTGTAAAGCATGCGATTGAACAGGTACGCGGACAGGGATTTGAAAAATTGTGTGAGACAATTAAGAAAACTGCATTTAAAGTGACTCGAGTTGGACAGCTGGTTGCTGGAGAGGCTTCAAAAAGAATGGGAATTCCATTTGGAATTATTGATCTTTCTTTGGCACCGACTCCTGCTGTAGGAGATAGTGTTGCGGAGATTCTGGAGGAAATTGGACTGGAAAGAGTTGGCGCTCCGGGTACGACTGCAGCACTCGCAATGTTGAATGATCAGGTGAAAAAAGGGGGCGTCATGGCTTCTTCTTATGTAGGAGGGTTAAGCGGTGCGTTTATCCCGGTCAGTGAAGACAAAGGGATGATCGATGCTGTGAATCTTGGAGCTTTGACGATAGAAAAATTAGAAGCAATGACTTGTGTCTGCTCTGTCGGTCTGGATATGATTGCAATTCCCGGAAAGACAAAAGCATCAACAATCTCGGGAATTATTGCCGATGAGATGGCAATAGGCATGGTCAATCAGAAGACAACGGCTGTCCGGTTGATTCCTGTGATTGGAAAAGATGTCGGGGAAACGGCAGAGTTTGGTGGATTATTGGGTTATGCACCGATTATACCGGTGAATGAATATGATTGCAGTGCATTTGTGAACAGACAGGGAAGAATTCCCGCACCGATTCACAGTTTTAAGAATTAGAGAGGAAAATGAAGAATGGGAAAAGTGGCGATTGTAACAGACAGCAACAGCGGAATTACACAGAAACAAGCAGAACAATTGGGAATTCATGTTCTCCCAATGCCTTTTTATATTGATGGAGAACTTTATTATGAAGATATCACATTGACGCAGGATGAATTTTATAAAAGATTGGAAAATGATGCGGATATCTCTACTTCACAGCCGTCTCCTGCAGATGTAATGGAGTTGTGGGAAGAACTGTTGGAAAGCTATGAGGAAATTGTACATATTCCGATGTCAAGCGGTCTGAGTAGTTCTTGTGAGACTGCGATGGCTTTGGCACAGGATTTTGATGGAAAAGTACATGTAATCGATAACCAGAGAATTTCTGTAACTCAAAGGCAGTCTGTATTAGATGCTATTGAGATGGCCAAAAAGGGAATGCCTGCAGTTGAGATTAAAGATGTTTTAATGCGGGAAAAATTAGAAGCCAGTATTTATATTACAGTAGATACGTTAAAATATTTGAAAAAAGGTGGAAGAGTGACTCCGGCAGCCGCTGCATTGGGAACAGTTCTGAACCTGAAACCAGTCCTGCAGATTCAAGGTGAAAAATTAGATTCATTTGCTAAAGTACGTGGATGGAAATCTGCCAAAAAAACTATGTTAGATGCAATGGAAAAGGATATCAGTGAAAGATTTGCTGGACAAACTGTGCATTTGGAAGCTGCGTATACCTGTTCTGATGAAGAAGCAATGCAGTGGAAAGCGGAGATTCAGAACCGCTTTCCAGACTATGATATCGTGATGGATCGCCTGTCATTGAGTGTGACATGCCACATAGGGGCTGGCTCCATGGCGATTGCGTGCAGTAAAGTGATAGAATTATAATCTCAAATTCTAATAATCTGATGTTGATATTCATTGATAAAAGGCATTTTAAATTTGTTGGTGATAACACTTTCATATAGGTTGGAAGCAAAGATGTCCTGCTCTAACATCTGTAATCCAGTATTGTTTAGCTCACTTGTCTGCGTAAGTTTTGTGATTAATGGTACTTTGGAATGTTGTTTCAGGTGAGATAAAAGTTTTCCGGCATCTTTGCGAAAACCAAGAATGTGTGCATATTGGCAAAAGCCTTCTTTTTCGTAGATCAGCATATCTTCGTTCGTTATATTCAGCAAGATATGAAATAAACTTCTGCTGATTCTAGTATAAGTTATATCTTTTGTTTTTAACAAATCACAAAATTGCTCAAAAGTTATAAAGTCATTGACATGGTTCATGATCCGATTTGCCAGATCTTCGGTGACATCTTTGTATTTTACTAAAGTATCACGTGTTTCTGACAATAATTTGTATTTTAAGATAAGAGAAAAATCGTTGGCATAAATAGGATATCGATTACGATGCATTTCTTCAAGCATACGTATACAAGAAGGTGGTACCTGATCCTCCAGTCTAGTCAATACTTCAGACATGACAGGCTCATCAAACATACCTTCTCCTTCTAGATGAATGGAATTGCTTGCGTATGCAAGAAGCTTGCGAATCGCAGAAGCTGAACTATAGTTCCCAGTCAGATGTTCATCGTGATATCCAGATACTTTTCGCTTGATAGTATATGACTTGATATTACTGTGGGTTTTATGAAGGGTTTTAATATATTCAATTCCAAGAATATTGTTGGGCTGCTCTAAAATCATATCTATGGAATCATCTTTTAGATAATTGGCGAGAGCCATTTGTCTTGCGCGTGGAAAAGACATGCCCTTCCGTAATGCTTCCTGCAGAGAAAACTTATACTCTTCAGGTTCCTCTGAAATGATATGTGCAATGTTTTCCAGGACATTATAATCCCCACATTCACTTCCAAAACAGATCGCATCGACGCATCCCAACTGTTCAAACAGAGAGATAGCACCAGCTGCAAAATATTCAGCACTTCCGACTGCGTAACATACGGGAAGCTCCATAAGGAGATCGACACCTGCTTCCAGGGCGACTTCTGCCCGCAAATGCTTTGGCATAATAGCAGGAGCACCGCGCTGAACATAATTTCCGCTCATAACAACAATGACAGCATCTGCATCAGTAAGTTCCCGGGCTTTCTCTATATGGTATAAATGTCCATTATGAAATGGGTTGTATTCCGTAATTAATCCGACGATTTTCATCATAATCTCCTTGTATATCTTTTTGAAATTGATTATACTATAGAAAGATTAAGTTCGCAAATATTGGGAGGGAGGGTATATATGGAAAGCGAAGAGATGAACGTTAAGCCAGAAGATACAGAACAGGAAGAAAAAGAGTTTGACTATCTGGAAGAACGTGAAGAACTGACTGAAGAACGTATTCTTGACATGTTAGAGAACCGTCAGTTCAAAGAATTAAAAGAAGAACTTGAAAATAATATGTATCCTGTCGACCTTGCAGATATATTGGAAGAATTTGACCAGAAACAGTTAGTGATGGTATTCCGATTGTTGGCAAAAGAAGAAGCAGCAGAGACTTTTACGTATATGAACAGTGATATGCGTGAAGTCTTGATCAATGCACTGACGGATTCCGAGCTGGAAGAAGTCATGGAAGAAATGTACCTCGATGATACGGTTGACGTTCTGGAAGAAATGCCTGCCAACGTGGTGGACAGACTTTTGATGGTGACAGATGAGGAGACCAGAGCGCAGATCAATCAATTACTGCAATATCCTGAAGACAGTGCCGGAAGTGTAATGAATGTAGATTACATTGCATTACGGCGTGAGATGACGGTGGCGGAATCCATATTAAAAATCAGACAAGTAGGTCTGAATCGTGAGACAATCTATACTTGTTATGTGACCGAAAAGAGAAAATTAATCGGTCAAGTCGATGTCAAAGAACTTCTTACAACCAGTGAATCCAAGACTATCGAAGAGATCATGGATACGAATATGCTTTATGCACATACTACAGATGACCAGGAAGATGTGGCAAGGACAATCACAAAATATGGTTTGATTGCATTGCCCATTGTAGACCATGAGATGTGCATGGTCGGTATCGTAACTGTTGACGATGCTATGTTGGTATTACAGGAAGAGACCACAGAAGATATCAGTATCATGGCCGGTGTCAATCCGAGTGAGGAATCCTATTTTGGAACGACTGTGTTTGAACATGTAAAGAGTCGTATCCCATGGCTTCTGTTCTTGATGCTTTCTGCAACAGTTACTCAGATGATCATGAATAGTTATGAGGCGGCACTTGCTGTTATGCCACAGCTTGCGGGATTTATACCGATGTTGACCGGAACCGGAGGAAACTGCGGATCCCAGAGTTCCACGCTGATAATCCGTGGATTGTCGGTGGGAGAGATAGAGTTTAGTGATCTGTTCAAAGTAGTATGGAAGGAAGTCCGTGTTGCTGTCTGTATTAGTCTGATTCTTTCGGTTGTCAATGGAATTCGAATTATGCTGATGGGACAGGGAGATGCGTTGATGGCATTTACGATTGGATTAACAATGGCATGTACAGTCGTAATTGCAAAAGTAGTGGGAT
The DNA here is from genome assembly GCF_050315235.1 of Bariatricus sp. SGI.019. NCBI lineage: Bacteria > Bacillati > Bacillota > Clostridia > Lachnospirales > Lachnospiraceae > Bariatricus > Bariatricus sp. SGI.019. Next base: position 22,579 of record NZ_JBNPOQ010000017.1, read on the forward strand.
GTACCTTGCCTCTGCTTGCAAAAAAGATTGGGTTAGATCCTGCAATCATGGCAACACCATTGATTTCCACATTGGTAGATATCAGTACTATTAGTGTATATTTTGCAATCGTAAGCCATGTATTTCAGCTATGATTCACTATAATAATCTAATTTTTATGACAATTGTATATAAAAATAGACATAAGATTCTAAGAAGAGACCTTGTCCACGAGGTCTCTTTGTATTATAATAAAAATACTGAGAATATATGGAAAGGAGTCTATCAATCATGGGATTTATAGATGAAATTAAAGCAAAAGCAAAAACATGTAAAAAAACAATTGTACTTCCTGAGACAGAAGACATCAGAACTTATGAAGCAGCAGAAGCTGTATTAAAAGAAGGAACTGCTAATCTGATCTTAATCGGAAGCGAAGAAGAGATCGCAAAGAATAAGGGCTCTTTTGATATCAGCGGAGCTACAATTGTAGATCCTGCAACCTATGAGAAGACAGATGCATACATTGCAAAGCTTGTTGAGTTAAGACAGAAAAAAGGTATGACAGAAGAACAGGCAAGAGAACTTCTGTTAACAAATTATCTGTATTATGGTGTTATGATGGTCAAGATGAAAGATGCTGACGGTATGGTATCTGGAGCATGCCATTCTACAGCAGATACATTAAGACCATGTCTGCAGATTCTGAAGACAAAGCCAGGAACAAAATTAGTTTCTGCTTTCTTCGTAATCGTAGTACCGGATTGCGATATGGGTGCTGACGGAACATTCGTATTTGCAGATTCTGGACTTGAGCAGAATCCAGATCCTGAGAAACTTGCTGCAATCGCACTTTCTTCTGCAGATTCATTCAAGCTTCTGACTGGAAAAGAACCAATCGTTGCAATGCTTTCGCACTCTACAAAGGGAAGTGCAAAACATCCTGACGTTGATAAAGTAGTAGAAGCAACACGTATTGCAAAGGAAAATGCTCCAGAAGGACTGCTTCTTGATGGAGAATTCCAGCTGGATGCGGCTATTGTACCAGAAGTAGGAGCTTCTAAAGCACCAGGTAGCCCGGTGGCAGGTAAGGCTAATGTATTAGTATTCCCAGATCTTGATGCTGGTAACATTGGATATAAGCTTGCACAGAGACTTGGAAAAGCAGAAGCTTACGGACCACTTACACAAGGTATTGCAGCACCGGTCAATGACTTGTCCCGTGGATGCAGTGCGAAAGATATCGAAGGTGTAGTAGCAATCACAGCTGTACAGTGTATGGCAGAAGACTAATTATTTAATGAGATATTATAAATTATCAAAGAGAGGTATATATTTATGAATGTATTAGTTATTAACTGTGGTAGTTCATCCTTAAAATTCCAATTAATCAATTCTGAATCTGAAGAAGTTCTGGCAAAAGGACTCTGCGAGAGAATCGGAATCGACGGAAGCCTTACTTATCAGCCGGCAGGCGGAGAAAAGGTGAAATCCGACAAAGCAATGCCAACACATACAGAAGCAATTCAGTTTGTAATTGATGCTTTAACAGATCCAGAGACAGGAGTTGTTAAGAGCCTGGATGAGATTGGTGCAGTTGGACATCGTGTGGTACATGGTGGGGAAAAATTTGCAAGTTCAGTTGTGATCACAGATGAAGTAAAAAAAGCAATTGAAGAGTGTAATGACCTTGCACCACTTCACAATCCGGCAAACCTGATTGGAATCAATGCATGTCAGGAATTAATGCCAGGTACTCCGATGGTTGCTGTATTTGATACTGCATTCCATCAGACAATGCCGGAGAAAGCATACATGTATGGACTTCCGTATGAATATTATGATAAATACAAAGTAAGAAGATATGGTTTCCATGGTACAAGCCACAGTTTTGTATCTAAGAGAGCTGCTGAATTAGTTGGCAAACCGTATGATCAGGTAAAGACAATCGTATGTCACCTTGGAAATGGAGCCAGCATCTGTGCAGTAGAAAACGGAAAATCCGTGGATACTTCTATGGGTCTTACTCCTTTGGAAGGTCTGGTAATGGGTACACGTTCCGGTGATATTGATCCGGCAATCCTTGAATTCATTGCTAAGAAGGAAGATCTTGACATTGCTGGTCTTATGACAATGCTGAATAAGAAGTCTGGTGTATATGGTCTTTCCAATAATCTTTCCAGCGATTTCCGTGATCTGGACGCTGCTGCAAGTGAAGGAAATAAACCTGCTAAAATTGCATTAGAAGTATTTGCATATCGTGTTGCAAAATATGTTGGAAGTTATGTTGCAGCAATGAATGGGGTAGATGTCATTGCATTTACTGCAGGTATCGGAGAGAATTCTGGATCTATGCGTGCAGATGTTATCAAGTATCTTGGATATCTTGGAATTACACTTGATGAAGAAGCGAATGGCAAACGTGGTGAGGAGATTGCAATCTCAACTCCAGATTCTAAGGTAAAAGTTCTTGTAATTCCTACCAATGAAGAGCTTGCGATTGCTCGTGAGACGGTAGCATTAGTATAAACAAGATATAAGAATATGATATGGTTTTAGGAATACCCTCCTGCAGTTTTGTGGGAGGGTTTCATCATACTGATGTATCAGAAAACGTCGAATTTCTGGAACAGTTCGAAAAATTTGAAAGGTTTTAAGCAAAATCAACAAATATTTGTTGACAAAAACCTTTTACGTGATATAATAATCTAGGTATGAATAGGGGTGACTATATGTTAATTGACCTATCCAATGTTTTGTCTGAACCACATAAATCCTTGGATGAAACAGTTCCATGTACATTAGAAGTATTTCAATCAAAACTCGGTACGTTTCCGGTTTTATCAAAAGAGGATGTCTATATTACGATTGATTATGTAAAAGATAGACAGATCGAGATTCACGGGACATGCGGACTTGTGATAGAGATACCTTGTGATCGTTGCCTGGAGCCTGTTCCGACAGAATTTCATCTTGATTTTACAAAAAAGGTTGAAGCAGGAGTTTCTGAAGAAGAGAAGATGGATTCAGATGAATTCGATGAATCAAATTATATTGACGGATATGCTCTCGATGTAGATAAACTGATCTACAACGAGGTACTAATAGGGTGGCCGACGAAGATTCTGTGTAGCGAAGACTGTAAAGGAATTTGCAACGTATGTGGTCAAAACCTGAATCAGGGAACTTGTAGTTGTGAAGATACAAGTCTTGACCCTAGAATGTCAGTTATCCGCGATGTGTTTAAGAATTTTAAGGAGGTGTAACCCATGTCAATTTGTCCAAAGAACAAATCTTCTAAAGCAAGAAGAGATAAAAGAAGAGCTAATTGGAAAATGAGCGCTCCAAACCTGGTTAAATGCAGCAAGTGTGGCGAGTTAATGATGCCTCACAGAGTGTGCAAGGCTTGTGGCTCATACAACAAAAAAGAAATTATTCCTCAGGACTAATTTAGAATGATGTTGAAAGGTAAGACTTACTAGTGGTTGGTAAGTCTTATTTTTTATGTAGAAATCATTGATTTTTATAACAATGTTTAGTAGAATGAAATCTAGTAGGCTAGGAGGAAAAATTATGTCAGAAATTACAAAAGTAGTATTGGACGCCATGGGCGGTGACAATGCACCAAAAGAGATGGTTAAAGGTGCTGTTGAAGCTGTCTCAAAAGAAGCTGGCCTGAAAGTGATTCTGGTTGGTCGAGAAGAGGAGATTACTTCAGAGCTTTCATCTTACAATTATAAGAAAGAGCAGATAGAGGTAGTGAATGCCACAGAAGTGATTGAGACCGCAGAACCGCCTGTCAATGCGATTCGTCGGAAGAAGGATTCGTCAATCGTAGTTGGTATGAAGATGGTGAAGAAAGGAGAGGCAGATGCTTTTGTGTCTGCAGGAAGTTCTGGAGCCATTCTTGTTGGCGGTCAGACGATTGTAGGAAGGCTTAAAGGAGTTGAGAGACCACCGCTTGCACCATTAATTCCAACAGAAAAGGGAGTCAGTCTTTTGATTGACTGCGGAGCGAATGTGGATGCCAGACCATCGCATCTGGTTCAGTTTGCCAAGATGGGTTCCATATATATGGAGCATATTGTAGGAATAAAAAATCCTAAGGTAGCGATTGTAAATATTGGAGCAGAGGAAGAAAAGGGAAATGCATTGGTAAAAGAGACATTTCCATTGCTGAAAGAGACAAAAGGAATCAATTTCACAGGAAGCATTGAGGCCAGAGAAATTCCACATGGACAGGCAGATGTGATTGTCTGTGAGGCATTTACTGGGAATGTAATTTTGAAATTGACAGAAGGACTTGCATCTACACTGGTTGGAAAGATCAAGGAAGGTATGATGAGTACCCTTCGCAGTAAAATTGGTGCACTTCTTGTAAAACCGGCATTGAAAGCAACGTTGAAGGAATTTGATGCCAGTGAGTACGGTGGAGCGCCACTTCTTGGATTGAATGGTCTTGTAGTGAAAACACACGGAAGTGCAAAAGCAAAAGAAGTGAGCAATACATTGATTCAGTGTGTAACCTTTAAGAATCAGAAAATTAATGAAAAAATCAAAGAGTGTATTCAAACGGATGTGATATCCGCTGAATAGAGAGAACAATAAGTAGGAGAAAAGGAGAAACAAAATGGAATTCGAAAAAATTAAGGAAATTATTGCTGATGTATTGAATATTAATGCAGACGAGATTACGATGGATACTACATTTGTAGATGACTTGGGAGCAGATTCTCTTGATATTTTTCAGATTATTATGGGGATAGAAGAGACATTTGATATTGAAATTGATAATGATGATGCTGAGAAGATCGTTACAGTAGGAGATGCTGTAGAACAGATCAAAAATGCAACAAATAACTAGGGAATATAGAAAAGAAAAAGCCCAGTAGGGCTTTTTCTTATGTGAGGCATATTATGGGACTGGATTTAAGAATATTAGAAAATAAAATCGGATATAAATTTAAAGATTTTCATTTATTAAAAAAAGCGATGATTCATAGTTCTTATGCAAATGAAATGCATCTGCCAAAATATGAATGTAATGAGCGTCTGGAGTTTTTAGGAGATGCTGTATTGGAATTGGTGTCTAGTGAATTTTTGTTTTATGAACATGGGAAGATGCCGGAAGGTGAACTTACAAAGACAAGAGCCAGTATGGTATGCGAGCCGGCTCTGGCTTTTTGTGCCAGAGATTTGAAGCTAGGTGATTACCTTCTGCTTGGCAAAGGAGAGGAAGCTACTGGGGGACGTAAAAGAGAATCTATCACCTCAGATGCAATGGAAGCACTGATTGGAGCAATCTATATTGATGGTGGTTTTGCTAATGCAAAAGAGTTTATTCAGCGATTTATCTTGAAAGATCTTGAGAATAAAAAGCTCTTTTATGATAGCAAGACTATCCTGCAGGAAATTGTACAGGCCAATTTTAAAGAGGTCATTTCCTATAGACTGATTGGAGAAGAAGGTCCTGATCACGATAAATCGTTTCATGTGGCCGTCTCTATTGGAGAAAAGGTCTATGGCCTTGGTACGGGCCGTACCAAAAAAGCGGCAGAGCAAGACGCAGCTTACCAGAGTATTTTGAAGTTGCACAAGATGAATATAAAGTAGGTGTAGCATGTATTTAAAGAGCATAGAAGTGCAAGGGTTTAAATCATTTGCACACAAGATTAAATTTGACTTCCATAACGGGATTACAGGCATTGTAGGACCGAACGGAAGCGGTAAGAGTAATGTTGCGGATGCCGTGCGATGGGTGCTTGGAGAACAGCGTGTAAAACAATTGCGCGGCGGAAGTATGCAAGATGTTATTTTCTCCGGTACGGAGAATCGGAAGCCTTTAAGTTATGCTTCTGTTGCAATTACACTGGATAATTCAGATCATCAGCTCCCGATTGATTATGAAGAAGTAACGGTCGCCAGAAAACTATATCGTTCTGGAGAAAGTGAATATTTAATCAATGGGAGCGCCTGTCGTCTAAAAGATGTCAATGAGTTATTCTATGATACTGGAATTGGAAAAGAAGGTTATTCTATTATTGGTCAGGGACAGATTGACAAAATCCTAAGCGGTAAGCCAGAGGAACGAAGAGAATTATTCGATGAAGCAGCTGGAATTGTAAAATTCAAACGCCGAAAAAACATGTCCGTCAAAAAGTTGGAAGAAGAACGGCAGAATCTTTTGCGGGTAAATGATATTTTAGCAGAGCTTGAGAAGCAGGTCGGACCTCTGGAGAGACAGGCAGAGACGGCAAAAGAATACTTAAAAAAGAAAGAACAGTTGAAAACGTATGATATTAACATGTTCTTACTTGAGACTGAGAGACTACAGGAACAGATTCAGGGAATTGATGAAAAGCTTGACGTGACCAGAGAAGAACTTGGAGAAGCAAGCAGTCAATATGATGCCATGAAAACAGAATATGAATCTGTGGAAGAACAAGTTGATGGCATTGATGCATCGATTGAAAAAGCGAAAAGTCAGCTCAATGAGACTACTATGTTGAAACAGCAGCTTGAGAATCAGATAGAATTGCTCAAAGAGCAGATTCGAAGTATGCATATGAATGATGCACATTACGATCAGCGTGCAAGAACTATCGATTCAGAAATAAATGTCCGTGAGGGTCAACTTCAAGAATTAAAGTCAGAACAGGAAGCAATCCAGAAACAGATGGATGAACAGATGAATCTTGAAGAACAGGCCAAAAAAGAGCTGATTGATGTTCAATCCAGGATTGCAGAAATCACTGCTTCTGTAGATAAAAATAAAAATGATATCATGGAATTGTTGAATAGCAGGGCATCTACTAAGGCAAAGATTCAAAAATACGATACCATGCTTGAGCAGATTCATGTCAGAAAGGCTGGAATGGATCGCCAGATTCAGGAATCTGAAATGGAGATCCAGGAGCAGAGCAAAAAACTAGAAGGCTATCAGAATGAATTAAAAGAAGTATCTTCTAAGATTATTGAACTGTCTGAAGAAAGCAGTCAGTATGAGACGAAAATTGAAGAACTTCAGAAACGACTGGCAAAGCAGACGGAGCAATTCCGTATCGGACAGACAGCATTTCACAGAGAGCAATCCAGATTGGAATCTTTAAAAAATATTACTGAGCGTTATGATGGGTATGGCAATAGTATTCGCAAAGTAATGGACAATAGGGACAGAGAAAAAGGATTGTTAGGTGTTGTTGCTGATCTGATCAAAGTGGACAAAAATTATGAGATTGCCATTGAGACAGCCCTTGGAGGGAATATTCAGAATATTGTAACTACAGATGAAGAAACAGCCAAACGGATGATTCAGTTCTTAAAAAAGAACAAGTTTGGACGTGCAACATTTCTTCCGTTGACTACAATCCATGCCTATTCAGGAATCGGGAAGCCAGAAGCCTTACATGAACAAGGCGTTATAGGTACTGCGAATACACTTGTAAAGGTGGAAAGCCAGTATAAATCATTAGCAGATTATTTGCTTGGAAGGACGCTTGTTGTTGACCATATTGATCATGGAATTGCAATTGCAAAAAAGTACAAACAATCTATACGCATTGTAACGTTAGAGGGAGAATTGATTAATCCTGGAGGTTCCATGACTGGTGGAGCTTTTAAAAATTCCAGTAATCTGTTAAGCAGACGACGTGAAATAGAGGAGTTTGAAAAAACAGTTAAAAAACTGAAGCAAGAGATGGATGAGATGGAAGCGTCTTCCGAAGCCTTGCGAAAAGAGCGTGCCGGTTATTATGAGAAACTGGATGAGATCAGTAACAAACTCCAGAAAGCATACGTCATTCAGAACACGGCAAAAATGAATGCCGATCAGGCAGCATCTAGAATGAAAAATGCAAATGAGATTTCTGAGCAGACTAGAATAGAGTCAGAAAGGCTGGATGTACAGATTACAGACATTATTGATAATCAGGAATCCATCAATGTTGAGTTAGATACATCAGAAACACTTGAAAAGGATCTGACAGAACGAATTGAAAAAGAACAGAAAGTTCTTGAAAAAGAACATGAAGAAGAGACTTTGAAGTTAAAAAGAACAGAAGAGATACATCTTGCATATGCCAGTCTGGAACAAAAATTTACATTCGTGATAGAGAATGTAAATCGTATTCAAGAAGAAATCGGTAAATTTCAGAATGAATTAAAAGAATTGGAGAAGAGTAAAGGTGGTACTTCAAAGGAAATCGAAGAAAAAGAGGAGCAGATCACAGAACTGCGACAGACTATAGAGAATTCAAAAGATTTATTTAAAGAGATTCAGAATGAAATAGAAAAATTCAAAAAAGAACGTGAAGAATTAAACCAAAAACACAAAGTATTCCTGCAAAAACGTGAAGATCTGTCCAAGCATATGTCAAGTCTTGATAAAGAAATATTCCGTCTGGAGAGTCAGAGAGAGAATTATGAGGCATCCTCTGACAAACAGATGAATTATATGTGGGAAGAATATGAGATTACGTTTAACCATGCAAGAGAGTTAAGAGACAAAAATCTGACGGATCTTGCAAAGATGAAAAAGAGGATACAGGAATTAAAAAGTGAGATCCGTGCACTTGGAAATGTGAATGTTAACGCGATAGAAGAATATAAAAGTGTATCCGAACGATATGAATTCTTAAAAGGACAGCATGATGATCTGGTGGAGGCAGAAGCAACGCTGGAACAGATCATTGAAGAACTTGATACTGCGATGCGTAAACAGTTTCAGGAGCAGTTTGCCTTGATAGCCAAGGAATTTGATACAGTATTTAAAGAGTTGTTTGGCGGTGGAAAAGGTACATTGGAGCTGATGGAAGATGAAGATATTCTGGAAGCGGGTATTCGAATCATTGCTCAGCCGCCAGGAAAGAAATTGCAGAATATGATGCAATTATCCGGCGGCGAGAAAGCTTTGACGGCTATTGCGCTATTATTTGCTATTCAAAATTTAAAACCATCCCCGTTCTGTCTGCTGGATGAGATTGAGGCGGCATTGGATGATAACAATGTTGTGAGGTTTGCGCAATATTTGCATAAATTAACGAAACATACACAGTTCATTGTAATTACACACCGAAGGGGAACAATGACTGCTGCCGACAGACTGTATGGTATTACTATGCAGGAAAAAGGTGTATCTACACTTGTATCTGTAAGTTTGTTAGAAGATGAGTTGGAGCAATAGGAGGACGATATGACAGAAGAGAATAAGGAAAATATAGGTTTTTTTAAACGTCTGGTCTCAGGTCTCAGTAAGACGAGGGATAATATTGTATCTGGGATGGACAGTATTTTTAATGGATTTTCTCATATAGATGATGAGTTCTATGAAGAGCTGGAAGAAGTTCTAATCATGGGAGATCTTGGTGTTCAGGCTACTTATGATATTCTGGATGATTTGAAAACCAAAGTAAAAGAGCAGCATATCAAAGAACCTTCACAATGCAGACAGATATTGATTGACAGTATCAAAGAACAGATGGATGTAGGTGAAACTGCTTATGAGTTCGAGGAAAAGACGTCGGTTGTTATGGTAATCGGAGTCAATGGTGTCGGAAAGACTACAACAATTGGAAAATTAGCCGGTAAACTCCGGGCACAAAATAAGAAAGTTATATTGGCTGCTGCGGATACGTTTCGAGCTGCAGCGGGGGAGCAGTTAAAAGAATGGGCAAACCGGGCACAGGCAGATCTGATCGGTGGACAGGAAGGTTCTGATCCTGCGTCGGTTGTATATGATGCGGTTGCGGCTGCTAAGGCCAGACATGCGGATGTGCTGTTATGTGACACTGCCGGAAGACTCCACAATAAGAAGAACTTGATGGAAGAATTAAAGAAAATGAATCGAATTATTGATCGTGAGTATCCAGAAGCATTTCGGGAAACATTGGTCGTTCTAGATGCTACAACAGGTCAGAATGCATTGCAGCAGGCAAAAGAATTTAATGAAGTAGCAGACATCACAGGAATCATTTTGACAAAAATGGACGGAACTGCCAAAGGGGGGATTGCTGTGGCAATACAGGCTGAACTTGGGATTCCAGTCAAATATATTGGCGTAGGGGAGACTATAGATGATCTTCAGAAATTTGACGCAGATACTTTTGTAAACGCTTTATTTACAGCAGAATAAGAGAGGAGAAATATTCAATGCTTACATTAGAAAAATTTGAAGAAGCCAGTGAACTTGTAAAAAAGGTTACAAATCCGACAAAATTGGTATATAGTGAATACCTTAGTCAGCAGACTGGCGGAAAGATTTATTTGAAACCGGAAAATATGCAGTATACAGGTGCATATAAAGTAAGGGGGGCATATTATAAGATTAGCACGATGACAGAAGAAGCGCGTGAAAAAGGATTGATTACTGCGTCTGCAGGAAATCATGCTCAGGGAGTTGCGTACGCTGCTCAGAAGTTTGGCTGCAAAGCAACGATTGTAATGCCAACGGTCACTCCGCTTATCAAAGTAAATCGAACGAAAAGCTATGGAGCAGAAGTGATCTTACATGGGGATGTCTATGATGATGCTTGCGAATATGCATTGAAACTTGCAGAAGAAAATGGCTATACGTTTGTACATCCATTTGACGATCTGGCAATCGCAACAGGTCAGGGTACGATTGCGATGGAGATTGTTCAGGAATTACCTACAGTTGATTATATTCTGGTGCCGGTTGGCGGCGGCGGTCTGGTGACAGGTGTATCAACGCTTGCGAAAATGCTGAATCCTAAGATTAAGGTAATTGGTGTAGAACCTGCTGCCGCAGCAAGCATGACAGCGGCTCTGGAAGCAGGAGAGCCTGTTACCCTAGATAGTGCTAATACAATTGCAGACGGTACCGCTGTAAAGCGTGTTGGAGAAAAGATTTTTCCGTATGCAAAAGAGAATATCGACAGTGTCTTGACGGTTGCTGATGATGAATTGATTGCCGTATTTTTGGATATGGTAGAGAACCATAAGATGATAGTAGAGAATTCGGGTCTGCTGACAGTTGCAGCTCTGCGTCAGCTTGATTTGAAAGGTAAAAAGGCAGTTGCAATCTTAAGTGGTGGAAATATGGATGTAATCACCATGTCTTCTATTGTACAGCATGGTTTGATACAACGAGACAGAATCTTCTCTGTATCCGTACTTCTTCCGGATAAACCAGGTGAATTGGTACGAGTTGCGGCAACCATCGCCAATGCACAGGGAAATGTTATCAAGTTGGAACATAATCAGTTTGTAAGTACCAACCGAAATGCGGCAGTAGAACTTCGTATCACTATGGAGGCGTTCGGAACAGAACATAAACATGATATACTGATGGCACTTGAAGATGAAGGATTCCGTCCAAGAGAGATTGGAGCAAAGCTATACTAAAATGAGATGAGAATTCAAAACATTAAAGAGACAGAAAATTTGTTAGAATTTTCTGTCTCTTTTTGTATGAAGAGAGAAAAATTCCCCTTGACACAAAATGTATAATTGTATACAATTATACACATTAAAATATAAAATAATGTTTTGTTTTGGTAATGTCATTTTAAGGAGTGTGTATTATGGAAAATAGAAAAGTTTATTTGGACAAGCATTCGAATTTGCTTCAATTGGAGGAGCATATGTATCCTCTGGTCGATGTTGATACACCGAATGTATTCCGGAATCTATTTCATTATGATGAGATTCCGAAGATTGCATTTAACGATCGTATTGTACCCCATAGTATGCCGGATGAAATCTGGATTACAGACACTACATTTCGTGATGGTCAGCAGTCTCGCGCGCCATATAGCACAGAACAGATTGTGACACTCTATGACTATTTTCATAAACTAGGTGGACCGAAGGGAAAGATTCGCCAGAGTGAATTCTTTTTGTATAGCAAGAAGGATCGGGATGCAGTATATAGGTGTATGGAAAAAGGATATAAGTTTCCGGAAGTGACTAGTTGGATCCGCGCAAGTAAAAAGGATTTTGAACTGGTAAAAGAGATTGGAATGAAAGAAACTGGAATTCTAGTAAGCTGTTCTGATTATCATATCTTTTATAAATTAAAGATGACAAGAAGAGAGTGTATGAATCATTACTTATCAGTGATCCGTGAATGTCTGGAAACTGGAGTGAGCCCGAGATGCCATCTGGAAGATATTACGCGTTCTGATATCTATGGTTTCGTTATTCCATTTTGTCTGGAACTTATGAAATTAATGGATGAATATAAGATTCCAGTGAAGATTCGTGTCTGTGATACGATGGGATATGGAGTAAACTATCCAGGAGCTGTGATTCCAAGATCTATTCCTGGAATTATCTATGGACTTCGTGTTCATGCGGGTGTGCCAAGCGAATTAATTGAGTTCCATGGTCACAATGATTTTTATAAAGCAGTCAGTAACTCTACAACTGCATGGTTATATGGTGCAAGCGGTGTAAACTGTTCACTTTTTGGCATTGGAGAACGTACTGGCAATACACCTTTGGAAGCTATGGTATTTGAATATGCACAGTTAAGAGGAACATTGGATGGTATGGATACAACGGTAATTACAGATCTTGCAGACTATTACGAGAAAGAGATAGGATATCAGCTTCCGTCAAGGACACCATTTGTAGGAAAGAATTTTAATGTTACCAGAGCGGGTATTCATGCAGATGGACTATTAAAAAATGAAGAGATTTATAATATATTTGATACAGATAAATTCCTCAAACGACCACCGTTGGTTGCAGTATCCAATACATCTGGTCTTGCTGGGATTGCGCATTGGATCAATACGTACTTTCATCTGCCTGAAGAAAAACAAGTAGATAAAAATTCAGAATTAGTAATAATGGTGAAGGCATGGGTAGATAAAGAGTATGAGGAAGGCCGTGTTACGGTACTGACAGATAATGAATTGCTTGTTGTTATTGATGATGCATGTAAACAGCTTGGAGTCAGCCTTGTCCAGGAGAAATAGAATCGAAGAAGGAGCAGAACATGGAAGAATATCAAGACCATTCTCTTAGAGGAAAGGTATTTCAAAAACTCCGTGAAGATATTCTTTCTGGAGTATATAAAGATGATGATGAATTAAGAGAGATTTCCATTGGAGAAGAAATGGGAGTCAGCAGAACGCCAGTTAGGGAGGCGCTTAGACAGTTGGAGCTAGAGGGGCTGGTGACGATCATTCCTAATAAGGGAGCTTATGTAAAAGGTATTACTCAAAAAGATGTACATGATATTTATAAAATAAGATCTCTTTTGGAAGGCTTATGTGCAAGATGGGCGACAGATAATATTTCCGATGAACAGATAGAAGAATTAGAGGAGATTATTCTATTGTCAGAGTTTCATTTGCAAAAAAAGAGTGAAGGAAAAGCGGCACAGGTATCTGAATTGGATGGTAAATTTCATAAAGTCTTGTATGAGGCATCCAACAGTCGTATACTAGAACATGTATTATCTGATTTTCACAAATATGTGAAGATGGCACGTACTTTGTCGGTAGGTGCCAAGGACAGAGCACAGAAATCAATCGAGGAACATAAAGGTATTCTTGAGGCAATTAAGAATAAAGACGCTGATCAGGCTGAAATGCTTGCGAATCAGCATATCATGAATGTTATGGAGAACCTCCATATGGAGAAGTAAATCAAAAAGGAGAGAAGCAAGATGGCAAAGATTAAGATGACAACACCAATTGTAGAGATGGATGGAGATGAGATGACAAGAATCTTGTGGAAGATGATCAAAGAGAATCTTCTGGAACCATTTATTGAACTGAACACGGAGTATTATGATCTTGGACTGGAACACAGAAATGAGACCAATGACCAAGTAACCATCGATTCTGCAAATGCTACTAAAAAATATAAAGTAGCAGTGAAATGTGCAACAATCACACCAAATGCCGCACGTATGACAGAATATAATCTAAAAGAAATGTGGAAGAGTCCGAATGGAACAATCCGTGCTATTCTTGACGGAACAGTATTTCGCGCTCCAATTGTGGTAAAGGGAATAGAACCTTGTGTGAAGAATTGGAAGAAACCAATTACAATAGCGAGACATGCTTATGGTGACGTTTATAAGAATACGGAGATGAAGATTCCGGGACCTGGAAAAGTAGAACTGGTTTATACTGCCGAAGATGGAACAGAAACGAGAGAACTGGTACATAATTATGCAGGACCAGGTGTTGCACAGGGAATGCACAATCTGTGCGGATCCATTGAAAGTTTTGCAAGAAGCTGCTTCAATTATGCTTTGGATACCAAGCAGGATCTGTGGTTTGCGACGAAAGATACGATTTCTAAAAAATATGATCATACATTCAAAGATATTTTCCAGGAAATCTATGATGCAGAATATGCAGAAAAATTTGAAAACGCTGGTATCGTATATTTCTATACGTTGATTGATGATGCAGTTGCCCGCGTTATGAAATCAGAAGGCGGATATATCTGGGCATGTAAGAACTATGACGGAGATGTAATGAGTGATATGGTTTCTTCCGCATTCGGTTCATTGGCTATGATGACCTCTGTACTGGTATCTCCAGAAGGTTATTATGAATATGAAGCTGCACATGGAACAGTACAGCGTCATTATTATAAACACTTAAAAGGAGAAGAAACATCAACCAATTCAGTTGCCACTATATTTGCATGGACCGGAGCGTTGAGAAAACGTGGTGAATTAGACAGCAATCAGGAATTGATGGATTTTGCAGATAAGCTTGAAAAAGCAACGATCGACACAATTGAAGAAGGAAAAATGACCAAAGATCTTGCTTTAATTACAACTTTAGAGAATCCAACTGTGTTGAATAGTGAAGAGTTTATAAAAGCAATTGCTGAGAAATTGTAGTAATTAATAGTAAAAAGGGGACGTAGTAAAATTAACTTTTACTACGTCCCCTTTTTACATTTAGGGTGTACCCAAATGAAAAATATGTTATACTTGTTCCCAGGAAGGAGTTGTGTATCGTGAAGAGTAATTGTGAATCATGTGCTCATTATGAATATGATGAGGACTATGAATGTTTCACTTGTCAGATGGCATTAGATGAGGATGAATTGTATCGATTTGTGACCAATACATATTACGATTGCCCATATTATAGTTATGGCGATGAATATACGATTGTTAGACATCAGATGTAGATTATATGAATGGGGGAAGTATAGAAGATGAATATATTGATGATTAATGGAACTATGCGAAAGGGTTCTACTTATCATGTGGGAAAAATGTTGATTGATAAGATTGCTACAAAGGAGGATCAGGTAATTGAACTATTTCTACCGAAGGATATGCCTGAGTTTTGCAGAGGCTGTGGAAGATGTATTATGGAAGATGAGACAAAATGTTTTGATTATCTAATGTACATGAAGCGGTTGACTGGCTTGATTGATAAAGCTGACCTGTTGATTCTGACTTCACCGGTTCATGTCATGCATGTAACGGGAGCGATGAAATCTATGTTGGATCATTATGGATATCGTTTTATGGTTCACAGACCGGGAGCTTCTATGTTTCGAAAACAGGCAGTGTGTATTGCAACTGCCGCGGGAGGCGGCGTGAGATCTACGCTTAAGGATATGAAGATTAGTCTCCAGTTCTGGGGTGCCGCTAGAGTGTATACCTACGGAATGTCGGTGGCATCGCTTGGTTGGGATGGTGTCAGTGCAGATAAGAAAGAGCGGATTGACAGAGATTTGAGTAAGCTTGTATTAAAGATTTCCAAAGATCCAGATGGAGTGAATCCAGGAATCAAGACTCGTGCTCTGTTCTATATTATGAGAAGCTTTCATAAAAAAGGAATGAGTCCGGTGGATGATAATTATTGGAAAGAAATGGGATGGCTTGGAAAAGAACGTCCATGGAAATTACTGAAAAAGGAAGAGCTGTAGCTATTCAGCCAGCTCTTCCCATTTTATATACAGCTCTTCAAGTTCTTCCGCAATAGCTGCCTTTTCATTGGCTAATTCCTGACATTTAATGGAACTTGTAAAAATATCTTCCTGCAACATCATTTCGTCAATCTTAGCATCCCGCTCTTCAAGAGTAGTGATGCGTTCTTCGGTTTTCTTCAGTTCGTTTTTTCGTTTTCGCTCGCGAGCCTGTGCTTCTTTTTGTTCCTTCCAGTCGAGCTTAGAATCTGACACATTTGCTGCAACAGAGTCTTTGCCAGAAGATATAGCAGAATTTGCAGTTCCTGGAATATAAACAGAAGACGGGGCACCAGCATAAATGGTTGTTAGCTCGTCTTTTTTTTCAAGATAATAGTCATAATTCCCTATATAATTTACAAAAGTCTGATTCACCAGATCAAGGATCCTTGTTGCTGTCTGATTGATAAAATAACGATCGTGTGAAACATATAAGATAGTTCCGGTATAGTTGTTCAATGCTTTTTCCAGAATTTCTTTTGATGGAATATCCAAGTGGTTTGTTGGTTCGTCAAGAATCAGAAAATTAGCTTTCGAAAGCATCAGCTTCGCTAAAGATACTCTGCCACGTTCTCCACCGCTTAGGTCACCGATCCGTTTAAACACATCATCCCCAGTAAATAAAAAAGCGGCCAGCATATTTCTGATCTTCGTGTTAGTCAAATCCGGGTAATCATCTGAAATTTCGTCAAAAATGGTTTTTTCCATATGTAGTACATGGTGTTCCTGATCATAGTATCCGATCGCTACATTAGTTCCCAATGTAAATGTACCGGAATCTGCTGATATTACCTGATTTAAGATTTTTAAAAGTGTTGTTTTCCCCGTTCCATTGTCACCGATGATTGCAACATGTTCCCCGCGTTTAATGTCAAAACTTATATCTTGAAACAGAACTTGATTTGGAAATGATTTACTTAGATGTTCAACAGACAGAACATCGTTACCGCTGACACAAGAAGGCTCTAATGTTAAGTGAATCTCATTATTTGCTTCCAAGGGTTTCTCTACAGGACGGATCTTTTCCAACATCTTTTCACGGCTTTCTGCACGCTTAATAGATTTCTCACGATTAAAAGAACGAAGCTTTTCAATTACGGCTTCCTGATGCTTTATTTCTTGCTGCTGATTTAAATATTCTTTTATCTGAGCATCACGAAGCTGCTGCTTTTTGGCAGCATAATCACTGTAATTTCCATTATAGGTCATCAATTTTCCAGATTCGATTTCTAAGACCTTAGTCACTACTTTGTTCAAAAAGTAACGGTCATGAGATACGATCAGAACGGCTCCTGGATAATTCAGAAGATAAGTTTCTAACCAAGCTATAGAGTTTAGATCCAAGTGGTTAGTAGGCTCGTCCAAAAGCAAGATATCTGGCTTGGTGAGCAATAATTTACCAAGAGAGACGCGGGTTTTCTGACCCCCAGAAAGGGTATCTACGGGTTTAGAAAAATCATTTTCTGTAAAACCAAGACCTTTTAATACCCCGTTAATCTCACTTTCATATGCATAACCATTCTGGCGTTCAAAAGAAGCTGTCAGACGATTATATGTTTCAAGGCGTGATGTCAATGCATCACCTTCTAAATGTTTTAATTCTAATTCGATGGAACGGATCTGTGTTTCCATTTCGATGATATCAGATTTGGCAAGTTTCACTTCTTCATAGATAGTGCTTCCACTTTGCATAGCCTGATGCTGTGCAAGATATCCCAAGGTTTTGCCTTTGGTTAAAATTACTTCTCCGCGGTCAGAAGGAAGCTCACCTACAATCATTTTAAAAAGCGTTGATTTTCCCGCTCCATTGGGACCAACAAGAGCTGCTTTTTCGTGATCTTCTATATGAAAAGAACCGTCAGCGATAATCACTTTTTCGCCGAAAGATTTACTGATTCCGTGACATGCTAATATCATATTATTTTCATATCCTCCTTTTTCACTCGTTTTCATTATAGCGAAAATAGGACAAAATACAACTAAAAGTTTGACTTTGTTCACACAATTCTATATAATATTTCTTAGAATGAAATGGAAGGTGAGACTATTGGAAGAGAGAGAGATTTCCCAGGCGGTCATCCGTAGATTGCCACGATACTATCGATACTTAGGAGAGCTACTTGAAAATGGAGTGGAGCGTATCTCGTCTAACGATTTGAGTAAGCGTATGAAAGTGACTGCATCTCAGATTCGTCAGGATCTTAACAATTTTGGTGGGTTCGGTCAGCAGGGTTATGGTTATAACGTTAAATATTTGTATACAGAGATTGGTAAGATTCTTGGCTTGGAAGAGGCTCATAATATGATTATTATAGGAGCTGGTAATTTGGGGCAGGCTCTTGCTAATTATGCAGCTTTTGAGAAGAGAGGATTTGTATTAAAAGGAATTTTTGATGTCAACCCAAGATTGGTAGGTGTTTCAATCAGAGGCGTGCCGATTCGTATGATGGATGAGTTAAAGTCATTTGTCCAACAGAATGATGTTGAGATTGCAGTTTTAACTATTCCAAAGGACAAGGCAATTGAAGTGGCTAATATGCTGGTAGACAATGGTGTTCGTGCAATTTGGAATTTTGCCCATACAGATTTGAATCTGCCGGATCATATAATTGTTGAAAATGTACACTTGTCTGAAAGCTTAATGCAGTTATCATACAATATTAGCCGATATAACGAAGAACATAAGAAATAAAAAGCAAAGACGTGTAATGACTGGCATGCGCAGACGGGCTGGTTTTTACACGTCCTTTTATATTGTAAAATGAACTTGGAAGGTGAGATTATGCGATATCTGCTTAATGGAAATCAAATGAAAAAGGCGGATCAATATACAATACAGGAACTGGGAATTTCGTCTATGGAGTTAATGGAGCGTGCTGCAAAGAGATGTGTAGAGACTATGGAGGCGGAAAAGCTTGATCTGTCCAAAGCGTGTATCGTATGTGGTTCAGGGAATAATGGTGGTGATGGATTTGCGATAGCGAGACTTTTAAAGGAAAAAGGGTATCCTGTGACAGTTTGTTTTGTAGGAAATGAATCTCATCGTACGGATGAAACAAAACAGCAGATGAGTAAATTAAGGGAAACAGGTGTTGAGATATTCAAAGAGTACAAAGAAGACGAATATAGTATCATAATAGATGCGATGTTCGGTGTTGGACTTAGCCGTGAGATTATAGGAAAATATTTTCAGATTATTCAGAAGATGAATGAAGCAAAGGCTGTAAAATTTGCTGTAGATATGCCATCTGGAATATCTGCGAATCATGGAAGTGTCCTTGGAATTGCTTTCCGTGCAGATATTACGGTGACTTTTCAAATGGAAAAGCTGGGACTTGCAATCTATCCCGGAAAGGAATATTCTGGTAAAGTGATTGTAGCTGATATCGGAATCCATACGGAAAAAATAATTGCTACCGAAAAAACGGCATATACTTATGAGAAGAAGGAATATTGTAAATTTCTGCCAGCCAGAAAAGAAAATTCGAATAAAGGGACATATGGGAAGTTACTTGTAATTGCAGGAAGTAAAGGTATGTCTGGAGCGGCTTATCTGAATGCAAAAGCGGCATATATGTCTGGAGCAGGACTGGTACAGATCTATACACCGGAAGAAAATAGGATTATTTTACAGCAGCTCCTTCCGGAAGCAATTATTACAACTTATGACATTTTTGATAAGACTGAGTTGTTAAATCTTTTAACATGGGCAGATGCAGTTTGTATTGGATCTGGAATAGGAATCAGTGAGCGTTCCAGGAGAATATTGAAGGCAACTCTTGAGCATGTGAAAGTACCTTGTCTGATTGATGCAGATGGTTTGAACCTGATTGCGGAGCATAACGCTTATCTTCAAAAGATTCATCATACAGATTTTGTGATAACACCACATATGAAAGAGATGTCACGGCTGTTACATATAAGTGTAGAGGAATTAAAACAACATAGGATGGATATACTGGATTCATTTGTTCAAAAAAGTCAATGGACTTGTGTACTGAAAGATGCCAGAACTATTGTTGCATCAGTTTCTGAAGGAAACTATGTAAATATGTCGGGTAATTCGGCAATGGCAAAAGCTGGTTCTGGAGATGTACTGGCGGGAATAATAGCTGCGCTTTTGGCGCAAGGACTCAGTTGTAGGAAAGCCGCTGTTTTGGGAGCATACCTACATGGAAGAGCAGGTGATTATGCCCGTATCGATAAAGGAAGTTATAGTGTTTTGGCAAGAGATTTGACGGAGTATCTATCCAATGCATTTAAAGAGCAGGAGGAGGTAAAAAGTGAAGAATTATACGAGAGTCTGTGTAAGGATTGATCTTGATGCAATAGAATATAATATTGAGATGATGAAGGCAAATATACAAGATGGTGTTAAGATGCTGGCAGTTATTAAAACGGATGGATATGGGCATGGAGCTGTTCAGATAGCAAGGCTTCTTAGTACGAAAGAATACATCTGGGGTTATGCAGTCGCAACGCTTGAGGAAGCAGTTATCCTTCGCCACAGAGGTATCACAAAACCCATTCTCGTACTGGGATGTATCTTCCAGGATCAGAGGAGATCAATGATTGAGCATGAAATCCGTATGACTGTGTATACAGAGGAGATGGCAAGAGAAGTATCAGATCTCGCAGTCAGCATGGGAAAGAATGCCTATATTCATATCAAGTTGGACACAGGAATGTCACGGCTAGGTTTTCCAACCTGTCAAGAAAGTGTAGAGCATATTACGAACATTAGCAGGATGCCGAATCTCGTTATGGAAGGAATGTTTACACATTTTGCAAAAGCAGATGAGACGGATAAGTCATTTACCAGAAAACAGATGAAAGAGTATTGTTGGATGAAGGATGCTCTGACAAAAGAGGCAGTTACATTTACTTATTATCATTGTTCCAATAGTGCGGGGATCATTGATCTGGAAGAAACGAACATGGATCTGGTAAGAGCCGGAATCGCAACTTATGGAATGTATCCGTCTGAAGAAGTTGTTAAAGGAAATGTTCCATTGAAGCCTGCGATGAAATTGATCAGCCATGTAGCACATGTCAAATGGGTCAAGACTGGGACGCCAATCAGCTATGGTGGAACTTTTGTTACGGATAAGCGTACCAGAGTTGCAACTATCCCGGTAGGATATGGGGACGGATATCCCAGAAGCTTATCTAACAAGGGGTATGTTCTCATCAAAGGGAAAAAAGCACCAATTCTGGGGCGTGTCTGCATGGATCAGTTTATGGTTGATGTGACAGAGATTTCAAATGTTCAATTCGGGGATAAGGTAACACTGATCGGTGAAGATGGATCAGAAAAACTCCCGGTAGAAGTATTAAGTGACTTGTCTGGCAGATTTAACTATGAATTTGTATGTGATCTGGGCAAACGTATCCCAAGAGAATACATTCGTCATGGTAAAGTTGTAGAACAAGTAGATTATTTTGCAGAATAAATGAAATTAAACTCTATAGAATACATCCGAAAAAGATGGAAATACTAATTTTATCTTAAGAAAATCGGAGTGTGAATAGAGTGCAGGTAAGACGTGGAGA
This sequence comes from Bariatricus sp. SGI.019, assembly GCF_050315235.1. Lineage (NCBI taxonomy): Bacteria > Bacillati > Bacillota > Clostridia > Lachnospirales > Lachnospiraceae > Bariatricus > Bariatricus sp. SGI.019. Next base: position 44,029 of record NZ_JBNPOQ010000017.1, read on the forward strand.
TATATTTTATGCAGATTTAAGCCCGGTCGTAGGTTCTGAGCAGGGAGGGATTCGTCCAGTTCTGATTATACAGAATGATGTAGGAAACCGACATAGTCCGACTGTCATCTGTGTAGCCATAACTTCACGAATGAATAAGGCAAAATTACCGACCCACGTGGAGATTGATGCAAGTAAATATCAAATTGTAAAGAATTCTGTCATTTTGTTGGAACAGATCAGAACAATTGATAAGCAGCGCCTTAAGGATATGGTATGCCATTTAGATAAAGAGATAATGAACAAAGTAGATGAGGCTTTAAAGGTAAGTTTTGAGCTTCATACATAGCAAAGGAGTATGAAACAAAGAGATATGGAACAAGGTAGTTTATTCCAAAGAATGAGACAGATATTCCAGTTGGAAGATGAAATGGACGAAGGAATGCAGCGTGAGGCCGCAGGTCTGATTCGTAATATTTTCCGCTATATGGATAAAGATGCAAAAGATATCATGACCCATCGAAAAAATATTGTTGCAATTGATGGCGACGAATGTTTAGAAGAGGCACTGAAATTTATGCTGGATGAAAATTATTCTAGGTTTCCAATTTTTCGGGAAGACATTGATGAGATTATCGGAATCATTCATTTGAGAGAAGCAATGACATGTTATCTTAGAAAGGAATTGAGAGGGACGCCTATAAAGGAGCTGAAAGAATACATAAGACCAGTTACATTTATTCCGGAGACAAAAAGCATTGACACATTATTTAAGGAAATGCAGGCAGAAAAGAATCACGTAGTTATTGTTCTGGATGAGTATGGACAAACCTCTGGACTTGTTACCATGGAAGATATTCTTGAAGAAATTGTGGGAAATATTCTGGATGAACATGATGAAGAGGAAGAAATGATCACAAAACAGTCAGACGGAAGTTATATGGCAAATGGTTTGACAGAGTTAGAAGATCTGGAAGATATGCTCCCGATTGTGTTTGAAAAAGAAGATTATGAGACCTTAAACGGATTTCTGATCGATCAGCTTGAAAGAATTCCAGCAGAGGACGAACAATGTGTGATTGATTATGAAGGTTATCGATTTACAATTCTTCTCGTAGATAATAATACAATCCAAAGAGTTAAGATTGAAAAACTATCATAAAAGTGCTAAAATAGATAAAGTGTGTAAAAATATAATGATAAGATATAAAGTGAGGTATGTGAAATGTCAGGACATTCAAAATTTGCCAATATTAAGCATAAGAAAGAAAAAAATGATGCAGCAAAAGGAAAGATATTTACGAAGATAGGAAAAGAACTTGCAGTTGCAGTGAAAGAAGGCGGTAGTGCAGACCCGGCTAATAATAGCCGCCTGAGAGATGTTATTGCTAAGGCAAAAGCTAACAATATGCCTAATGATACAATTGATAGAAATATTAAACGTGCAGATAGTGATGCTAATGCTGCAAATTATGAGCATATTACATATGAAGGATATGGCCCTAACGGTACTGCAATTATCGTAGAAGCGCTTACTGATAACAGAAACCGTACTGCTACCAATGTAAAAAATGCTTTTACAAAAGGAAAGGGGAATGTAGGTACCCCGGGATGTGTTTCCTTTATGTTTGACAAAAAGGGGCAAATCGTTGTTGCAAAAGAAGAATATGAAGGAGATGCGGACGAACTGATGATGGCAGCATTGGATGCAGGGGCAGAGGATTTCTCTGAGGAAGAAGACAGCTTTGAGATTTTGACAGCCCCAGAGGACTTCAGTGCAGTACGTCAGGCACTTGAAGAAGCTGGTATTCCAATGGCTGTCGCAGATGTGACCATGATTCCTCAGACATATGTTGAGCTTACATCTGAAGAGGATATTAAAAACATTACGAAGACTCTGGATATGCTTGACGATGATGATGATGTTCAGGACGTCTACCATAATTGGGACGAATAATTCCGGTATCTTACATGCGGAGGAATAAAATTAATGAATGATATAAAAAAATCTCTGGAAGATCTTTTTGATGATATGATAAAAAACATACAGTTTTTTAAGAAAACAAGCTATCATTCCGTATTTAAGGAAAAATATGAAGAAAATCGAGAACTGTTTTTGTCATTATCGTCTTTTGTTGATGCAGCAGAAGAATCGAAAAAGGATAGAATAATAAAAGAATTGGCCACTGTAATTCCAGATTATGCCAGAGGAAAGCTTGCATCATTATCCAAGCGTCAGAAAGAAATATCAGCGATTGATTATAACATGAATATTGTTGTCTATATTATTCCTATGCTTTTATATGATCATCATCCTGTGAATGAAGCAATCGCAGATCAGCTGGTTTCCATCTGGAACGAGACGAAAGTAACTGGAATGGAAGTAAAAAAAGAAACTTTTGAAGGAATTGAAGGTGGATTCAAAAAGGGATTTTGTTATATTACGACAGCTGTCTGTGAGAGTCAGAATAAACCGGATAATTGTCATGAATTAACCGTTTTGAGAGAATATAGGGATCAATATCTCATGATGTCAGAGGAAGGGCAGAGGCTTGTGGCAGAATATTATGCTCTTGCGCCTTCCATTGTGATGGCATTAAATCGCAGAGAAGATTCCGTCCAGATTTATGATGGGATTTATCAGGAATATTTGATTCCTTGTATTCGATATGCAGAGAATGGTAAAAATGTAGAGTGTAAAAAACTGTATATGGATATGGTACACCATTTACAGGAAAAATATTTAGAGTCATAGGAGGAAGTATATGAGCGATTATAAGTTGGAAACAAAATGTATACAGTCTGGTTATCAGCCTGGCAATGGGGAGCCAAGAGTCCTGCCAATTTATCAGAGTACAACGTTTAAATACAATTCCAGTGAGCAGATGGGAAGATTGTTCGATCTGGAAGAAGCCGGATATTTTTATACCCGTCTTCAGAATCCTACGAACGATGCTGTAGCCGCAAAGATCTGTGATCTGGAAGGAGGTGTTGCAGCAATGCTGACATCTTCCGGTCAGGCTGCAAGCTTTTATGCAATTATGAATATTGTGGAGGCTGGTGATCATATCGTATGTGCTTCTGCGGTATATGGTGGTACATATAATCTTTATGCACATACTATTAAGAAGATGGGTGTGGATGCAACATTCGTTGATCCGGATTGTTCTGAAGAAGAGCTGAATGCAGCATTTCAGGAAAATACGAAGGCTGTATTTGGAGAAAGTATTGCCAACCCGGCTTTAGTAGTATTGGATTTTGAAAAATTTGCAAAAGCAGCACATGCACATGGCGTACCGTTTATTGTTGATAATACTTTTGCAACACCTGTGAATTGTCGTCCTTTTGAGTGGGGTGCAGATATTGTGACCCATTCTACGACAAAATATATGGATGGACATGCATCTTGTGTTGGGGGCGCGATTGTGGACAGCGGAAATTTTGACTGGGAAGCATATGCAGATAAATTCCCGGGACTTACAACTCCTGATGAGACTTATCATGGAATTGTCTATACACAGAAGTTTGGAAAATTAGCTTACATTACAAAAGCAACTTCTCAGCTGATGAGAGATCTGGGGTCTATTCAGGCACCTCAGAATGCATTTCTTCTGAATCTTGGCCTTGAGACTTTGCCACTTCGTATGGAAAGACATTGTTCTAATGCACTTAAGGCAGCAAAATATCTTCAGGGGCATGAGAAAGTAGCGTGGGTAAATTGCCCGTCTCTACCAGGAGATAAGTATTATGACCTTGCACAGAAATATATGCCAAACGGAACCTGTGGCGTTATTACATTTGGGCTGAAAGGTGGAAGAGAAGCAGCTGTTCGTATGATGGATAGTCTAAAGATGATTGCAATCGTTACACATGTGGCAGATGCAAGAAGCTGTGTGCTTCATCCGGCCAGCCATACACATCGTCAGATGAATGATCAGGAATTAATAGAAGCTGGAGTACAGCCAGATCTGATTCGATTTAGTGTAGGAATTGAACACATCGATGATATAATCGCTGATCTTTCTCAGGCGTTAGAACAGGTATAAAATCATTCAAACACCTCCATACTAATAGAAAATGTATGGAGGTGTTTTTTATGGCAAATGCAACACGTGAGGAACAAAAGAACGAACAGATCAGAGAATGGGGAAGTGTAGATCTTAACGAGAATCACAATCAATATAAGATTAAACTGTTGACTATCATTGGTGAGATCGAGGGGCATGAAGCAGTATCGAGTAATGCCAAAGCGACAAAATATGAGCACATATTACCTCTTTTAGCTGAAATCGAAGATAGTGATGAGATTGAAGGCGTGCTTATTCTTTTAAATACGTTAGGCGGAGATGTCGAAGCCGGGCTTTCGATTGCCGAGATGATTGCTTCCCTCAGTAAGCCGACAGTATCTCTTGTGCTTGGTGGAAGCCATTCTATCGGAGGCCCATTGGCAGTATCTGCAAAGTATTCTTTTATCGTACCGAGTGGAACTATGATCATTCATCCGGTGCGTTCGAATGGAATGTTTATTGGAGTAACACAAAGTCTTCGGAACATGATTCGAACACAAGACAGAATTACGAAATTTCTGTCTGAACATTCAAATATTTCTCAAAAAAGAATTGAAGAATTGATGTTAAATCCTACAGAGTTGGTCAAAGACGTAGGAACTCTTCTAGAAGGAAAGGATGCAGTACGAGAAGGGTTAATTGATGAAGTAGGTGGTATGAGCGATGCATTGAGGAAATTGCACGAAATGATAGACCAATGGAGGCAGAAAAAGTGTGAAAATATGTAATGACAGCCCTTTTTAAAAATGCTATACTATAAATAGTATTGCCAGAATAAGGGGGATATAATATGGCTGCTAAATCTAAGAAACGAGGGAGTAAAAAACAGACAAATAAGAAGAATTCTGAACAGAGTTTTGTCAGAGACGAGATTATTATCTGGGTGACACTTGCAGTCAGCATCTTACTATTACTCAGTAATTTTGGAATTGGGGGATTTGTAGGAGAAGCAATTGCTGATTTTCTGGAAAGCATTTTCGGATGGGTCGCATATATAATTCCATTCGTTTTATTTGGAACAGTTACGTTTCTCATATCAAATCGTGGGAATCTCAATGCTTATATGAAAACTTTTACCAGTCTCTTTTTTATGGTTCTGGTGTGCACTTTTTTACAATTGATCAATGACAAAGGCGGGAAACTGGGGGATATCCTTGTAAATATTCTTGTACCCGCCATTGGTGTTGTTGGTACATATGTGGTAGATATCATATTGATGATTATCTGCCTTGTAATTATTACTGGAAAATCAGCTTTAAAAAGCGTAAAAAATCAGGGAGATAAAGCTTACAATAAAGCCAAAAGAGATACGCAGCGTATAAAGGAACATGCTGAAGAGAAAAAGAAAACACGAGAAACACAGTCAAAGCCAGACAAAAAAGTGTCAAACAAAAGAAAAGACAAACATGTGGAAGGGGTTTCGTTTGATACTACGATTGCAAAAAAGTCGCCTGATGTGAAAGAGCTGACAATTGATCCGTTAAGTGAAAAGATTCAAAAGAAAGAATCAGCGCCTGAAAAGATGGATTTTGTAATTAATCGTGGAGAAGATCTTTCGGTTTCCGATAATAATATAGAGACAGAACCTATGATGGAAGATATACCGCGAGATGGAGCAGAGAATACCAAAAATAAAAAGCGCAGCAGTAAGATTGGCGCATCAGCCATTGCAAATGAAGTGGCGGATGTTGCCGCGGCAGTAGCCGAAGATGCTGTTAAACCGAAAAAAGATTATCAATTTCCACCTATTTCTCTATTAAAAAGAGGTGTGAAACATGCTGGTGAATCGGATGCCAGTCTTCGAGAAACTGCTATGAAACTGCAGCAAATCTTACAGAATTTTGGTGTCAATGTAACGGTGACGAATGTAAGTTGCGGGCCGTCAGTTACTCGTTATGAACTTCAGCCAGAGATGGGGGTAAAGGTAAGTAAAATTGTTGGACTCTCAGATGATATCAAGTTAAATCTTGCTGCTGCAGATATTCGTATAGAAGCCCCTATTCCAGGAAAAGCAGCGGTTGGAATCGAAGTTCCGAATAAAGAAAATTCCGCAGTTATGTTGAGAGATCTTCTTGAAGCTTCCGAATTCAAAAACAGTACTTCAAAGATATCTTTTGCGGTAGGAAAAGATATTGGTGGAAAAGTTGTAGTGACAGATATAGCCAAAATGCCGCACCTTCTGATTGCAGGTGCAACAGGTTCGGGTAAATCCGTGTGTATCAACACTTTGATCATGAGTATTTTATATAAAGCCAAACCAGACGAAGTCAAGTTAATTATGATTGATCCAAAGGTTGTTGAATTAAGTGTTTATAATGGAATCCCACACTTGATGATTCCAGTTGTTACAGATCCCAAAAAAGCTGCCGGTGCATTGAATTGGGCAGTGGCAGAGATGACAAGACGTTATCAGACATTTGCAGAATACCATGTACGGGATATGAAAGGATACAATGAAAAGATTGTATCTATGCCACAGGTGGAAGGTGAAGCAAAAGAACCTATGCCCCAGATTGTCATTATCGTAGACGAGCTGGCGGACTTGATGATGGTCGCACCAGGAGAAGTAGAAGAAGCAATCTGCCGTCTGGCACAGTTGGCCAGAGCAGCAGGAATTCATCTGGTATTAGCGACACAGAGACCATCAGTTAATGTCATTACTGGTTTGATCAAAGCAAATATGCCGTCGAGAATTGCATTTTCAGTTTCTTCAGGTGTAGATTCCAGAACAATTATAGATATGAATGGGGCTGAAAAGCTGTTAGGGAAAGGGGATATGCTTTTTTACCCTTCTGGTTATCAGAAACCAGCAAGAGTGCAAGGATCATTTGTAACTGACAAAGAAGTACAGAATGTTGTTGATTATTTAAAAAATCACAACAGTGATGTTACATACGATGAAGAAATTGTAAATCATGTGAACACCAATTCAGTAGGTACTATGTCATCATGTTCTGCAGATGGCGAGGATCGTGATGTGTATTTTGTGGATGCAGGACGTCTTATTATTGATAAAGACAAAGCGTCTATTGGAATGCTTCAGCGTACTTTTAAAATTGGCTTTAATCGTGCAGCACGTATTATGGATCAACTTTTTGAGGCTGGAGTAGTTGGACCGGAAGAAGGTACAAAACCAAGAAAGGTGTTAATGTCTCCGGAAGAATTTGAACAGTATGTAGATGAATGTTGTTAATATGATATGATTAACTAGTTTAAGGAGAATATTTAGATATGACAAGATTGATTGACGGAAAAGCTATTTCCGCACAGATAAAAGAAGAATTGAAAGAGCAAGTGGAAGCAATGAAAGCAGATGGACAGTCAGTTTGTCTTGCCGTAATTCAAGTAGGTGATGATCCTGCCTCTTCCATCTATGTAAGAAATAAAAAGAAAGCATGTGCATATATCGGAATCCAATCCTTGTCTTATGAGTTAAAAGAAACAACCACACAAGAAGAATTACTAGAGTTGGTTGAAAAATTGAATCAAGATGAAAATGTACATGGTATTCTGGTTCAGCTACCACTTCCTTCTCATATTGATGAGGATGCAATTGTGAAAGCAATTATTCCAGAAAAAGATGTGGATGGCTTTCACCCAGAGAGTGTAGGGAAAATGGTCATTGGGGAAGATGGCTTTGAATCATGTACTCCAGCCGGTGTAATTCAACTGTTAAAACGTTCTGGTATTGAAATTACAGGAAAAGAATGTGTAGTTGTTGGCAGAAGCAATAATGTGGGAAAGCCAATGGGCTTGCTTTTGCTTCGAGAAAATGGTACAGTAACTATTGCGCATTCAAAGACAAAGAACTTAAAAGATGTGACAAAGAGAGCGGATATTTTGATTGTAGCGATGGGAAAACCAAAATACATCACGTCTGAATATATAAAAGATGGTGCTGTAGTGATAGATGTAGGTATGCATAGAAATTCTGAAAATAAGCTATGCGGAGATGTTGATTTTGAAGATGTTAAAGACAAAGTATCTGCTATAACCCCTGTGCCAGGTGGTGTAGGACCAATGACAATTGCGATGCTAATGTGTAATTGTGTGAAAGCAGCTAGTAAGTAGGAGGTTCGCTTAAGATGAAATGTAGGTATTGCGGACAAAAAATACCAGAAGGAATGTTATATTGTGAAAACTGTGGAAAGGAAGTTCGCATTGTCCCAGATTATAATCCTTTGGATGATATGTTAACTGCTCAGATCCGAGGGGCTATTAATGGGGATGATGATTATATAGATTATGATTCTATGAACAGTCAAAATACAGAAAGACGTAATACTGCAAGCAAAAATACGGGAAGACAGAATGGAAATTCACGTCGAAATGTTACTTCTCGAAATACATCACAGAATGTATCAAGAAATACATCGCGTAATAATACATCAAGAAATATGTCAGAACGTGAAAGACGCCGTCGTCAGGCGGAGCGCAAAAAAGCAATGCGTCGTAAAAAAAGAAAACGGATATTGCTTATATTTTTGGTTTTACTTATTGCATTTATTGGAATCGGCATCGTAGTGTATCAGACTTCTTATAAAGGGATAGTGACAAAAGGATATAAATCAATAGAATCGAAAGAGTTCGATGCTGCGGCTGGGTATTTTCAGAAAGCCATTAATAAAAATAAGGAAAAACCGGAGGCATATACGGGATTATCCAAGGTATATATTGAACAGAAACAATTAGACAAAGCTGAAAAGGTATTTTTGGACGCAATAGAACAACAGCCCAAGAATGCAGATATCTATGAAGCATGTGTGAATTTTTATATGGATACTGATCAGAAAGAAGAGATTCCTTTACTTCTAGAAGATGCTGATGATAGTGTTACAAAACTCTTGGCTGGCTATATTGTTGTCGGACCGGAGTTTAGTCTGGATGATGATGAAACCTTTGATGATGTACAAGAATTATCTCTTAGTACAGAAAAGGGTTGTACGATATATTATACTGATGATGGTTCAGAACCGACAGTCAATAGTATAAAGTATTCAGAACCGATCCAAATCGGAGAAGACGAGACTATAATTACAGCAATTGCTGTTAATGAAAAGGGGATTCCAAGTCTTCCCGTAAAAAAGAATTATTTAGTAGAATTACCTATAGAAGATGCCCCTGCAGTTTCTCCATCCACTGGTCAATATGAGACTGCGAATCAGATAGAAATAAAAGTACCAGATGGTTATGAGGCATATTACACCATGGACGGAACGGATCCGACAACTGCGTCTAAAAAATACTCAGGTCCAATAAATATGCCAGAAGGTGAAACGATATTTAAAGCGATTTTGGTTAACGGAAAAGGACGTAGTAGTGGCGTTACTACGAGAAACTATGTACTGGAAGTTGAGTAAATGGGAATTTAGATTAGTTAGTTGGTAATTGGGAAGTGTACGGCGCAAGGGAGTTGGATAGGCTGGTCTGTTTCCGGTATCCTTCGCCAAGAATCCATAACATAAAAAAGAGTTGCAATTTCGTGACCGGATGCCAAATTCTCACACGGAATTGCAACTCTTTTTTCTGTAACGGATTCTATCGCTTGACTGGACGGAAACAGACCAGCCTATCCAACTCCCTTGCGCCTGACATTCCCAATTACTGAACGAACTCATCTGGGGTAATTCCTGGCGCGAAGCGCAATGGGGAGCGATGTTTTTATACTATTCATCATTATTTCAATGGAAGAATCAGTTAGTTATTCTGCCAGTTTTTTGATAATATCTTTACTATGATCTTTCCCTCTGCATGACGCGCAGGAATTCTCCCAGATGAGGAAGTTGCGGACTTGGGGGATGTCAGGCGAGAAGACGGATGGAATGGTTGCCGTTCGTTGGACAAGCGCTAGAATCCGTTACAGGAAAAGAAGCAGATATTATGTGTGAAGATTTGGCTTCAAGCCAGATCTGAGAAGGCTGCTGAGCCTCGAAATCATCAAGATTTCGGGGTGAATCAGCCTGGTCACAAAATATCTGCTTCTTTTCCTGTTATGGATTCTTAGCGAAGGACTCCGTAATGGCAACCATTCCATCCATCCTCTCGCCGTACACACCCAATCACCAACTAACGCATCTAAATTCCTATTGTTTTGAAATAAATACAATTTGTTTAGTGAATCCTGTTGCGTTAATTATTTAACAGAGATATAATATTGACAATAAATTAACAATATAGTAAAAAGGAGATGCGCAAAATGAGTAGATTTACATTACCAAGAGACGTGTACCATGGAAAAGGTTGTTTAGAGGAATTGAAGAATTTAAAAGGTAAAAAAGCAATTCTTGTAGTCGGTGGTGGTTCTATGAAACGTCAGGGATTTCTTGACAAAGCTGTGAACTACCTAAAAGAAGGTGGCATGGAAGTAGAATTGTTTGAAGGTGTTGAACCGGATCCGTCTGTTGAAACGGTTATGAAAGGCGCAGAAGCTATGCGTAAGTTCGAACCAGACTGGATCGTTGCAATGGGTGGTGGATCACCGATTGATGCTGCAAAGGCTATGTGGGCATTTTATGAATATCCAGAGACAACTTTTGAAGATTTATGTATTCCTTTCAACTTCCCTGAATTAAGACAGAAGGCAAAATTTGCTGCAATTCCTTCTACATCTGGAACAGCTACTGAGGTAACAGCTTTTTCTGTTATTACAAATTATCAGACAGGTGTAAAATATCCACTTGCTGACTTTAATATTACACCGGACGTTGCAATTGTTGATCCAGATCTTGTAATGGGACTTCCTGTAAAACAGGTTGCATATACAGGCATGGATGCATTGACACATGCAATAGAGGCTTATGTATCAACATTGAATTGTCCATTTACGGACCCACTCGCTTTACAGGCAATTGAGATGGTATTAGATTATCTTCCTGCTTCATATAATTGCGATATGGTTGCCAGAGAGCAGATGCATTATGCACAGTGTTTAGCAGGTATGGCATTCTCCAATGCATTACTCGGTATTGTACATTCAATGGCCCATAAGACAGGTGCAGCATTCTCAACTGGCCATATTCCACACGGTTGTGCAAATGCAATTTATCTTCCGTATGTAATCAAATATAATGCTAAAGATCCAGTTGCAGCAAAACGTTATGCTGAGATCGCGCGCAGAATGGGACTTGCAGGAACTTCTGAAAAAGCATTGATTAACAGTCTATGTGAAAAAATTGATGATTTCAATGTTAAATTAAATATTCCTAAGACTTTAAAGGATTTTGGTATCAATGAAGATGAGTTTAAAGAAAAAGTTGCCAAAATTGCAGAATTAGCTGTTGGTGATGCTTGTACAGGCTCCAATCCAAGAGCAATTGATCCTGCTACAATGGAAAAATTGTTTATATGTACATATTATGGAACAGAAGTTGATTTTTAGATAAAAAGTCAGAAAAGCAGATGCCATGTGGCGTTTGCTTTTTTGGTGCAAAAACAGTTAATATTTTAACATAAAACTTGATATTTTTCTTAGGATACATTATTATGAAAGAAGTATCAAATATTAGGAGGAAGCAAGATGTACAAGATATTAAAAGCCGAAAAACTGGCTGATAAGATTTATCTTATGGACGTAGAAGCTCCGCGTGTAGCTAGACATTGTGAGCCTGGACAATTCGTTATCGTTAAGATGAACGAAAAAGGGGAGAGAATTCCACTCACAATTTGTGACTACGATAGAGAAGCAGGAACCATCACGATTGTGTTCCAGGAAGTTGGAGCATCTACTATTAAGATGTCCCAATTAAAAGCAGGGGATGCATTCCGTGATTTTACTGGTCCATTAGGATGCCCATCTGAATTTATTAGTGAAGATCTGGAAAGTCTGAAGAAGAAAAAGATTTTATTTGTGGCTGGTGGTGTTGGAGCCGCTCCTGTTTATCCGCAGGTAAAATGGATGAAAGAACATGGTATTGATGTTGATGTTATCGTGGGCTCTAAGACAAAAGATATGTTAATCCTAGAATCAGAAATGGAATCTGTTGCGGGTAACTATTATCCATGTACAGACGATGGTACATATGGTCATGCTGGAATGGTTACTACTAAAATCGAGAAACTGGTAGAAGAAGGAAATAAATACGATGTCTGTGTAGCAATCGGACCAATGATCATGATGAAATTCGTATGCCTGTTGACAAAGAAACTTGAGATTCCAACGATTGTCAGCATGAATCCAATCATGGTAGATGGAACGGGTATGTGCGGTGCCTGTCGTCTGCATGTTGGTGATGAGATTAAATTTGCCTGTGTAGACGGACCTGAATTTGACGGACACCTTGTGAACTTTGACGAGGCAATGAAGAGACAGCAGATGTACAAAACTCAGGAAGGACGTGCAATGCTGAAATTACAGGAAGGTGACACACATCACGGTGGATGTGGTCATTGCGGAGGTGACGAGTAATGGCAGATGTATTAAAAAGAGTGCCTGTAAGAGAGCAGGAACCAGAAGTAAGAGCAACTAATTTTGAAGAAGTATGTTACGGATATAATAAGGAAGAGGCAATGGAAGAAGCAAGCCGTTGCCTGAACTGTAAAAATGCCAAATGTATTCAGGGATGTCCAGTGTCCATCAATATCCCAGGTTTTATTTCAAAAGTAAAAGATGGAGATATTGAGGGGGCATACAAAGTAATCGGTGAATCTTCAGCTCTTCCAGCTATTTGCGGTCGTGTATGTCCACAAGAGTCTCAGTGTGAATCCAAATGTATCCGTGGAATTAAAGGTGATGCAGTATCCATTGGTAAATTGGAAAGATTTGTCGCTGATTATGCATTGGAAAATGATATTAAACCAGCAAAAGCGGAAAAAATGAACGGACATAAAGTCGCTGTCATTGGTTCAGGTCCTTCAGGACTTACCTGTGCTGGTGATCTTGCAAAATTGGGGTACGAAGTAACTGTATTTGAGGCACTGCATGAACTTGGTGGTGTTTTAGTATATGGTATTCCTGAATTTCGTCTTCCAAAGCAGAAAGTTGTTAAGAAAGAAATTGAAAAAGTTAAAGAATTAGGCGTTAAATTTGAGACAAATGTCGTAATCGGTAAATCTACAACCATCGATCAGTTGATGGAAGAAGAAGATTTTGAAGCAGTATTTATTGGTTCTGGTGCTGGTCTTCCAATGTTCATGGGAATTCCGGGAGAGACGGCTAACGGCGTATTCTCTGCGAATGAATATTTGACAAGAAGTAATCTGATGAAAGCATTTGATGATTCTTATGATACACCTATCGCAGCTGGAAAGAAAGTTGCAGTCGTAGGTGGTGGTAATGTAGCAATGGATGCTGCAAGAACAGCCCTCCGTCTTGGAGCAGAAGTTCATATCGTATACCGTCGTAGTGAAGCAGAACTTCCAGCCAGAGTTGAAGAAGTACATCATGCAAAAGAAGAAGGAGTCATCTTCGATCTTTTGACCAATCCAAAGGAAATCCTTGTTGATGAAAATGGATGGGTAAGAGGTATGAAAGTAATCAAAATGGAACTTGGCGAACCAGACGCTTCTGGAAGAAGACGCCCAGTAGAAATTCCAGGTTCTGAGTATGAGATAGAACTTGATACAGTTATCATGTCACTTGGAACATCTCCAAACCCATTGATTGCATCTACAACCAAAGGACTCGAGACAAACAAGAGAAAATGTATCGTGGCAGAAGAAGAAAACGGTCAGACATCAAAAGCCTGCGTATTCGCCGGTGGAGATGCAGTAACCGGAGCTGCAACAGTAATCCTTGCAATGGGAGCTGGAAAAGCAGGAGCAAAAGGAATCCACGAAATGTTATCAAAGAAGTAAAAATGTTAAAAAGGGGACGTAGACTTTTTGCAAAAGTCTACGTCCCCTTTTGCACTTTATGGTGTACCAAAATAAAAAATGCCCTGTACCCAAATGGAGATTTGTGGTATGCTTATTAAAGTGTAAAAAGAAAAGAGGACATATTTATGGTAATTTTTCTAGGGTTAATCATACCTTTTATCGGAACGACCGCAGGCGCTGCCTGCGTTTTATTCATGAGAAATGAATTAAAGCCACAGATTCAGAAGGCGCTTCTTGGATTTGCGGCGGGAGTCATGGTTGCTGCTTCTGTATGGTCTCTTTTGATTCCAGCGATGGAGATGTCGGACTATATGGGAAAGTTTGCATTTGTTCCGGCAGCAATCGGATTTCTACTTGGAATTGCTTTTTTATTAATCTTGGATCAGGATATTCCGCATATGCACATTGGATCGGATGAGACAGAAGGACCAAGATGTTCACTGAAAAAGTCTACTATGCTCGTATTGGCGGTTACCATTCATAATATTCCGGAAGGAATATCAAGCGGAGCTGTCTTCGCAGGTCTGATAACAGGAAATACAAATGTGACACTTGCAGGTGCATTTTCTCTTGCGATCGGAATTGCGATTCAGAATCTTCCGGAAGGATTTATTGTATCACTTCCGATTCGAAGTGAGGGTGGAAGCCGGGGAAGAGCATTTTTGCATGGAATGTTTTCAGGAGTTGTAGAACCTATCGCCGGTGGCATTACCGTTCTTCTGGCCTCTTATGTCACGCCAATCCTTCCTTATCTTCTTGCTTTTGCAGCAGGTGCTATGATTTATGTCGTAGTAGAGGAACTGGTACCGGAATCAGCAGAAGGAGATCATAGTAATATAGGTACTATTGGTTTTTCAGTTGGATTTGTGTTGATGATGATTCTGGATGTGGCATTGGGTTAGCATTGGATTAGCATTGGATTAGACAGATAAACCAGGTCGGCATTATAAAACAGAAAAACAACAAGAACAGGATAAATATTATGAAGCAAACAAACATTTTAAGAGGAATTTTTTATATTGTTGGTTTATTAGTACTGGCATTGGGAATTATATTAAATACAAAAGCCGGGCTGGGAGTTTCTCCGATTATTTCCGTATCTTATAGTATATCAATGATTTTAAATATGAATTTCGGCAATATGACGCTGATTCTTTACAGTAGTTTTGTAGTGGTGGAGATGTTTCTACATACAAGAGAACATTTTCGAAAGGGAAAGTATCTGAACTTAAAGGTGCAGTTATTAAAAGATGCGCTTCAGTTTCCATTAAGTTTGATTTTTACTCGATTTATGAATTTGTTCTCAGCATTAATTCCGGCTTATGATACGCCTGGAGTCCCTGTTTTTTACCAAAGTATGACTGGCAGAGTTATGATACTGGTCATTGGGATTATATTAACAGGAATTGGCGCTGCAGTATCTCTGAATATGCGGTTAATTCCGAATCCTGGTGATGGAATTGTACAGGCCATTGCAGATACAGTAGGAAAAAGTGTAGGCCTTACAAAGAATTGTTTTGATTTGTTTAATATTACATTTACAACTTGTGTAGGTCTTATTTCTGCCGGTGAAATAATCGGTATCGGTGTCGGTACTGTTCTGGCAGTCATTGGTGTCGGGCGCGTAATTGCAATATTTAATCATTTCTTGAAAGAAAGAATGGGTGTACTTGCAGGAATAGAAGAATGGAAATAACGATTGAGAAAGGATGCGATTGAGATGGTGAAGATTGTCTCAGACAGTACCTGTGATTTGTCGCAGGAATTACTACAAAGATACGATGTATCCATACTGCCTTTGCATATTTTGTTAGGAGAACAGGAGTATGAAGACGGACAGGATATATTCCCAGATGAGATTTATCAATGGTCGGACAAAAACAAGACTACTCCTAAGACTTCAGCTCCAGCTCTTGACAGGGCTATGGATTTGCTGAGACCATATGTGGCAGAAGGAAGAGAAATCATTTGTTTTGCGATATCTGAAAGTATGTCTACATCAGCAAATGTGATGCGTATTGCTGCAGAAGAACTAGAAGCAGAGAAGCTGGTTACAGTGATTGATTCTGCCAATCTTTCTACTGGTATTGGATTATTGGTAATTGAAGCAGCAACTATGGCGCAAAATGGGAAAAATGCTCAGGATATTGTTAAAAAAATTGAGGAGTTAAAGCCTTTTGTACGCGCAAGTTTTGTGGTTGATACATTAACATATCTTTACAGAGGAGGGCGATGCAGCGGACTCGCAGCAATGGCTGGCGGCGCATTAAAACTGCATCCTAAAATTGTTGTGGAAGATGGTGCAATGAATCCAGCCAAAAAGTATCGCGGCAAAATGAAGAAAGTTCTGATGGATTATGTTAAGGATATGGAAAAAGAGCTGAAACAGGCTAAAAAAGATCGAGTATTTATTACGCATTCAGGCTGTGATCAAGATATTATTCGAGAGATTTATCAGCATTTGGACAGCTTGAATATTTTTAGTGAAATTTTAGTTACAAGGGCAGGCGGAGTCATATCCAGCCATTGTGGTCCGGGTACATTAGGTGTTTTATTTATCTCTAAAGTTTAATATTTTATTTCAGATTCAAATAAAAGAAAAGCTATATGCATAAGAAAAAATATACGGTGAAAGTATGGAAAATATTTTTGAAAAAATTCGAAAACAATTAATAGATGTGACAGACGAAAAATATCTCGAATTTAATCGTTCTCTTGTGCCAGGAGATAATTCGACCATGCTTGGAGTACGTGTTCCAAGACTTCGAGAGTTTGCGAAAAGTATTGCTAGAGAAAATGGTCTGGAATACGTAAATGCCGTAAAGGAGCAAGAAAAGCAAGGTAAAGTCTATCATGAAGAACTATTGCTTCATGGAATGATTATTGGATATATGAAATGTAGCCTGGATGAGAGAAAAAAGCTGTTAGACGATTTTGTCCCAGTAATCGACAGTTGGGCAGTGTGTGACAGCAGCTGTATGACCTATAAATTTATGAAAAAAGACATGGATTTATGGTTTGAGTATTTAATGAAATACCTAGACAGTACACAAGAATATGAACTTCGCTTTGCCATTGTATCTCTTTTAGACTATTTTGTAACCGAAAATTACATCGAAAGAGTACTCAGAATATTGGGTGATGTAAAGCATGAA